>CAZRYA010000024.1:3368-12800 GCA_964604235.1 uncultured Tissierellaceae bacterium
AGTTTTTCCTTTGTAGCTAATACATTTCTTTCTCCAATTCTCAACATACTATTATTACTATTAAAATTAAACATTTGGGCACCACCAGCTATTTTTGCCGTTAAATTTGACTTTCGTGCACCTAATTTCACCATCTTATCTATTAACTCGTCTATTCCAGTATCAGCAAATTTTGCTAGGTTTGAATTGTTCTTTATCTCTTGACTTGAAGGTAGCATAATATGTGCTAAACCTGAAATTTTTGTACTCCTATCATATAAAGCTATTCCAACACAAGAACCTAATCCTAAAGTGGTTAGCAAATCTGGATGTTCTACTGCATTCAAATCTGCCATTCCTACTTTTATAGTTGCTCCACTCATATTAAACTACCCCTAACACCTTTAATATTTTATCAAAAGACTCCATGTCTGGAAGTAAAAAGAAATTTCCTGATACTAATTGATCATTACCTTCAAACACAGTTTCTATCATTAGTGCATGATCTCCCATATGACCGAATTGAATAGCTGGTACACTTAAAATTGCACCTGCCATATCTATTGATATAGATGGTACTGATATGAAAATATCCATACCCGTTAGGGTCGACAATGCATTTGCATATGAACCAGATAATATATTTCCTACTTCTGAAAGTATGGAAATATCCATATCATCCAATTCATCATCGTTCTTAGGCCTACTATATAGTAGGTTGGTCAAGTTTTTAGCAGATGGAATATCCAGTGCAAACATCATGTTACCTACTAAATCCTGCCTCATTTCAAAATATATCCCTACAATTAAATTTTCTTCTCCACCTAAAATATTCGCTACATTTTTAAACTCCAATACTCTTACATTAGGTACCTTCATGTCTACTTTTGCTGATAACATATTGGCCAGGGCAGTTGCTGCACTACCAGCTCCAATATTTCCAAGCTCCTTTAAAACATCCAATGTAATGTCATTTAGTTTATCAACCTCCATTTAATTCACCTCTTTATATTTCTAATATCTTAGTTAAGTCTAGTAGAATAATTACCCTTTCATCTACTTTCCCAATGCCGTCTATATAATCAAGTAATTTGTTATCTGGAGATGAAGGTGGATTGTCTATATTGCCTTTGGCAATATCAATAACTTCAGAAGATGAATCAACTACAAGTCCTAACGATATCTCATCGGAATTTACTATGATAACTCTAGTACTAGCATCCCTTTCCTTTTTCTCCATTTGAAGTTTTAACCTTAAATCAATCAAAGGAATTACTTCTCCCCTTAAATTGATTACTCCTAACAAATACTTTGGTCCATTTGGAATCCTAGTCGCATCTTCCATCTTTTCAATAGATATAACATTGTCTATGGATATACCATAATATTCTTCTCCTAATTTGAAAGTAACATATTTATTTTCTATCATGCTAAACAATGCCTCCTCTATATTAATGAGTTTACATCTAATATTAAAGAGATGTTCCCATTACCTAAAATAGTAGCTCCTGATAAATAAGGAATTCCACTTAAATACCTTCCTAGACCCTTAATCACTATTTCCTGTTGGCCTATTAGGTTGTCTACTATTAAACCTGCTTCCTTATCCCCTTTTTTTACAATTACAGTTACTAATTCACCTTCTGATAAAGTATCATTAGAGTTTCCATCAGTGGAATCCAACCCAATAACACTCCTTAATCTTATTACAGGTATAGTATTACCCCTATATAGGGTAATCTCCTGCCCTTGAACATCTCTTATGTTGTCTTCGTATATGGTTGTTATTTCCCTAATAGAACTTAGAGGAATTGCATATATTTCATCTTTTAAATTTACCAATAAAGCTTGAATAATAGCCAAAGTAAGAGGTATCCTAATAATAAACTTACTTCCCTTACCCTTTGTACTTTGTACTTCTATATTGCCATTTATGGACTCAATCTTGCTCTTGACAACATCTAATCCCACTCCACGACCAGAAACATCTGATACCACTTCTGTTGTAGAGAATCCTGCTGCAAACAATAAGGATATTGTATCCTCTATACTTAAATTTTCAGCTTCTTTTTCTGTTATTATTTCTTTTTCAATTGCCTTGTTTTTTATTTTCTCGGGGTCAATCCCGCCACCATCGTCTTCAACTTCTATTACTACATTATTTCCATCAGGATAGGCCTTCAATACCACAGTACCTTTTCTGTCCTTCCCAGCTGCTTCTCTTACATCTGGAAGTTCTATTCCATGATCTATAGAATTTCTAATTAAATGGATTAAAGGGTCACCTATTTCATCTATAACAGTCCTATCTAATTCAGTTTCTTCACCAGACATTTCTAAATCAATTTCCTTATCTAAATCCTTGGATAAATCTCTTACAAGCCTTGGAAAACGATTAAATACTCTCTCTATAGGAACCATTCTAACCTTCATAACGGCATCATGTAAGCTCGTAGTAATTCTTTCTAAATATTCTATTGTCTCTGATATTTCACCAGTATTTGAACTACTGTTAACATCATCCATTCTAGTTTTTATTATTATAAGTTCACTGACTAGATTCATTAAATTGTCCAACCTATCAATATCAACCCTTACTGTTTTTCCTACCTTACTGTTGACCTTATTGTTATTAGATTTTTTGTCTGAATCTTTTACTACAGGCTCTTTCTTAGCCTCTATCTTAATCGTTTCTTTTTTGATTTCTGCCTTTTCTTTAGGTTCAAGTGCTTGGCCTATTGCATCTTGCCTCTCAACATCAGTTATTGTTACACTTTCAAGTTCAGATATTCCAGATAGATTTTTTATTAAATAATCCCTATCTCTCTCAGTAACCAAAACCACAGAAAATTCCAATTCAAACTTTTCATCTTCAATATCTTCTACAGAGGGACTTGCATGGATTATCTCCCCATTATCTTCCAAGTTACTGAATATAATAAAAGCCCTAGCTGCTTTTAGCATACAACTTTCTTCTAATTTAAATCCTATGTTAAAAACGTTTAAGTTAGATTCTTTTGCCCTTACTATTACATCGTCTATATAGCTACTATCTTCTCCAGTACTTTGACTACTTACACTAGCTCGACTAGAATCTGAATCAAGGATTTCTGTTATTTTTTCCACTATTTCATAGTGATCATTTTCATCTTCAGTACCCTCTTCTATAATATTATTAACAGATGCATCAATTGCATCAAAACATTCAAATATTATGTCAATCATCTCTTCTGTTAAAACCAACTCTTCACTTCTAACTGCCTGCAATAAGTTTTCCATCTCATGGGTTAATTTAGCCATATGATGAAATCCCATTGTTCCTGACATCCCCTTTAAAGTATGGGCTACTCTAAATATTTCATTGATATGATCAATGTCAGAAGGATTTTTCTCTAGTTCTAATAAAACATCATTCATATTCTGTAAATGTTCCTTAGATTCTTCTACAAATATATTTATATATTGGCTAATATCTAAATCCAAACTCTACACCTCCAAGTTATTTATTATGGTTTCTGCAACTTCATCTAAAGGGACCACTAAATCTACACATCCAGTAGAAATTGCTGCTTTTGGCATTCCAAAAACAACCGAAGTAGCCTCATCTTGACTTATGTTAAATGCTCCATTTTTTTTAAGCTCTAAAATACCCTTAGAACCATCAGAACCCATACCTGTTAATATAACCCCTATTTTATTATAAGATCTAATTTTAGCAACAGATTCCATCAATATGTCAGCTGTTGGCCTAAGTCCCATTTCTTTTTCTTCTTGACTAAGCTTAATAATTAAGTCATTTCCTTGCTTTTCTACTCTCATATGATAGTCACCAGGAGCAATATACACCTCTCCTCTACTTATTACATCTCCATCTTTAGCCTCTTTTACTTTTAATTCAGATGATTTATTTAATCTTTCAGCCAAAGACTTGGTAAAATTAGGCGGCATATGTTGTACTACTACTACTGCTCCATCTATTTCCTTAGGTAAAATAGGAATTACTTCTTGAAGGGCTCTAGGTCCCCCAGTAGATGTTCCTATTACAATAAGGTTTTTAAATTTATTATTTAAGCCCATTGATAGTTTAGCTATCTTCCTTTCTGGAAAAGCTTCCCTATTAATGGTTTTTTTTAGTTTATTAACTTTTTTATTAGATTTTAATTCTTTAGTAGTACCTATAGTTGCAGCCGTTTTTATTTTTTTAATTATGTCCTCTTGTAGGTCTAAACTACTTAGGCCAAAAACATTTTCAGGCTTAGTTAAAAAGTCAATAGCACCTATATCAAAAGCTTGCAAGGTCAAATCTGCCCCTATTTTAGATAATGAACTTATCATTACCACAGGTATATTATATTTTTTAACTATTTCTTTAAGAGTTGAGATACCATCCATAACAGGCATCTCAATATCTAAAGTTATAAGATCTGGCTTAATAGTTTCAAGCTTTTCTAGTGCTTCCATCCCGTTACTAGCACTTTCTATAACCTCAATCTCTTCATCCTTTTCTAATATATCCTTTAAGACCCTTCTTATTAAAGCAGAGTCATCAACTATCATAACTTTAATCATTAAATCATTCCTTTGTTTCTTAGTATCCTCTGTTCTTCAAAAATATGCTTTACTATCTTTTCACGATTTTTATCTCCTATATCTATAAATTCTACACCTATAAAGTACTTATGATTTAAAGATTCAATATCCTCAACTCTTTTTATGACAGCATTTGACTCTATATGTTGACCATCTACATTAAAATCTAACCTTACCTCTTCACCTGGTTCATACTTGTTGTTACAATGTATCCTAATTCCTCCACCAGAAATATCCTTGATTACACATTGCTCTAAAGATTCTTTTCCATATTTATCATAATAAAGGTCTATATTAACATCTGTATCCAATCTAAAAAACTTTCTCTTTTGAATTTTTTTTATCTTCGATACCTTCTTAACCCTTAATATATAGATTGGATTGTTTTGTCTTTCAATAACCTCTACTGTAAAATTATATCTTCCCTTATCCTCAACTACAAAAGATAAGTCTATATTTTCTCCTTCATGTATTAATATTAAGGAATTTTTTATAATAGGCCCGCTTACTACAAGCTCTTCATTATCTAAAATATCTAAAATTTGAGAAGGGTACTCTTCATAAGAAGAACCTACTTTTTTTTCAATTATTAACTTCCTACCAACATGCATAAAATCTGGAATACTATCCATATTGTCACCTCTTTTTAAAAATCTTAAATAACTTATCACTAAAACTTTCTTTTTCTACAAATGTATTAACCCATAGAAAATTATCAATTATATGCTCTATTTCTTTTACAATCTTACTGGTTGGATACCCAATATTAAATGGTATTTGATTCCTAACCGATTTATTTACCCTATCATCTTTAGATATATACCCTAAATAGTTGGTTTCCATGCTTAAAAAATTAGAAGCTGCCCTACTTATCTTTTTATAGGTTATCTTGCCTTCTTTAGAAGAATCAACCATATTAGATACTAGGTTTACCTTACCCCTATAGGCTTTAAGGTTAAGCGTTTTAACCAGTATATATGAATCCATAATAGAAGTTGGGTCTGGGGTCGTTATAACTACAACCTCTTCCGAGGCCAATATAAAATCTATTACCACTTGTGATATTCCAGCTCCTGTATCTATTAGTATAAAGTCTACCAGGTTTTCTAGCTGGCCAATTCCCTCCAATACCTTAGCAATATTTTCTTCTGTCATATTATCTAATTCTTGAAGGCCTTTCCCTCCAGATATTACTTTTAAGCCTAGAGGTCCCTCACCTAAAATTTCAGTAATCTCTTTATCTCCAACTATTAAATCAGAAATTGTATTTTTAACTTCTATTCCTAATAAAATTTCTATATTTCCAAGGCCTACATCTGCATCAATAATTGCAACTTTATAACCTTTTTTTATTAAGCTTAAGGCAAAATTAATTGAAAAATTGCTTTTACCTACCCCACCTTTACCACTAGATATAGAAACTATTCTAGCCTTATTAGTTATATCTCCACCTTTAGGTTCTTCCTCTTTTAAAATAGGGTTATCCTTTTCCATTAGTTCTCTAAGTTTTTTTGCTTGATCCATTCTATTTCTCCTTAAGTAGTTCTTCTGCAATTTCAGCTTTATCTACTAGCCTTATGTCCTCAGGTACATTTTGACCCATTGTTATATAAGATAGATCTTTATTAGTAAGGTACTTAATATTTAATAAGTTACCATAATTATCAGATTCATCTACTTTAGTTACAATAATACTATAATCTTCAACAAAACTATACTTCTCAACTAACCTTCTTACTAATTTGTAGTTTATAGTAGAGTTTATCAATAGATAAACATCCTTATTTTCTCTCGATTTAATAATCTCTTCAACTTCTCTTAGTTGTTCGGGGTCATTGTGATTCCTACCTGCTGTATCTACCAATATTATATCCTTATCGTTAAATTCTATAAAGGAATTATTAAGGTCATTACTATTGTATATTACCTTTAATGGTATTTTCAATATTTCACTATAAATTTTTAACTGGTCTACTGCACCAATCCTATAAGTATCTGCTGTTATCAATCCAACCTTATACTTTTTTTCTAAAACCAAATTACTAGCAATTTTGGCCAATGTTGTAGTTTTTCCAACTCCAGTAGGCCCTATAAAAAAGACTTCTTTTTGTTCCTTATCCATTATAATTGGTTTAGGTTTGCCAATGATTTGTTCTAATTCATACTTTACTATCTCCCTTATGTTCTCATCTGTCTTTCCATCTAGGTCAATCTTATCTGAAATATTAAGTAAAATATTCCTAGCTATTTTATCATCTACATGATTGTAATTTAACAAATCATAGTATCTTATTAGCTTAGGGTCTAAATCACTTTTCTCTCTTTCTTGGATTGAATTTGCTTTTTCTTCTGTTTCTTCTTTTTTATCCAAGAGCTTCTTTATCTCTAGTATTTCATCTGTTATCTTTTTCATATCATTATATGAAGTCTCTTCTTTTTCTTCATAGCCCGCCATAATTTCTACCTGGGGCTTTTTGAAATATTTAAAAAGACCTTTAGCCCTGATGGACTTAGTGTTTAAAACTACTGCATCAGGGCCTAATTCTAATTTTAACTTATTCATAGCTTCTTGTACTGTATAACCAGTAAATTTTTTTATCTTCATTATATTTCCACCACTCCTACTGAATTTACCTCTACAGAAGGTTCTACTTCATTATATGATAAAACTACAATATCTCTTGTCATCTGTTCAGTAAGTTTTTTAAAATACAATCTTACTATAGGAGCCGTTAGCACTATTGCCTGCTCTCCTATTGATGTAAGCTTTTGAACTATCTTAAAAGTATTATTTAGTATAAGTTGTGCTTTATTTGGATCCATTGATATATAGGATCCCGTCTCAGTCTTATTAATAGAATTCATTATCAGTTCTTCTATTTCTGTACTTAAAGTGATTACATTTATAGCTCCATTTTGTACATACTTATTAGTTATATAACCTGATAATTTCTGTCTTACATATTCTGTTAATAAGTCCGTGTCTCTAGTTATATTTCCATAATCAGCTAAGGTTTCTAAAATTGTAACCATATCCCTTATACTGATTTGCTCCCTCAATAAATTAGATAATACCTTTTGTATTTCTCCAAGAGATAATATTTTAGGTATAACTTCTTCAACTACAGCTGGATATTCTTCCCTAACATTTTCTATTAGAATTTTAACATCCTGCCTTCCTATTAGTTCATAGGCTTTCTCTTTTATAACTTCAGTTAAATGAGTAGCTATAACTGAAGGTGGATCTACTACTGTATATCCAAAGACTTCTGCCTTCTCTCTCTCCTTTTCAGTAATCCATTTAGCTGGAATTCCAAAGGCTGGTTCGACAGTATCTATTCCTTCTATATCACCTTCGCCTAAACCTGAGTCCATGGCTAAATAATGGTCAAAATAAACTTCTCCCTTAGCCACTTCTACTCCTTTTATCTTTATAATATATTCATTCGGATTAAGCTGAATATTATCACGTAACCTTATTATAGGAACTACTAGTCCCAACTCCATGGCAATCTGCCTTCGAATCATTACTATCCTATCTAATAAATCTCCTCCTTGGCTTACATCAGCCAAGGGTACTAAACCGTAACCAAACTCTAATTCTATATCATCTACTTTAAGCAAACTTAATACATTTTCCGGTTTTCTAAGTTCCTCTGCTTCACTAAAGTCTTCTTCCACATACTCTTCTTCTGCCTTTTTTATATCCTTATTTTTAATACCTAAGAATATATAAAGACCACCTATCAAAAGATGTATAAAAAATGGTAGGGGAGTAACTATCCCTAAAAGAGTTATAAAAACTCCTACGAATATTAATAGGGTTGGTTTTCCTCCCAGTTGAGTTAATAAATCATCTCCTAAGTTGGACTCTGAAGCAGATCTTGTAACAACTAAACCTGTTGCTGTTGAAATTAATAGGGCAGGTATCTGGCCTACTAGTCCATCTCCTACTGTCAATAGGGTATACCTATAAAGGGCTTCACTGGCATCCATACCTTGTCCTACCATTCCTATTAAGAATCCTGCTCCTATATTTATAAAAGTAATAACAATACCTGCTATGGCATCTCCTTTTACAAACTTGGTGGCTCCATCCATTGCCCCATAAAAATCTGCATATTTTTGAATGTCTTTCCTTCTCTGCCTTGCTTCGTCTTCAGTTATTAGGCCTGCATTTAAATCTGCATCTATTGCCATTTGTTTTCCAGGCATAGCATCCAGTGTAAATCTTGCAGCCACTTCAGCTACCCTTTCAGCTCCCTTTGTTATTACTAGGAAGTTAACTAATACTATAATGAAGAATACTACAAATCCTACAACAGGATTTCCTGCTATTACAAAGTTTCCAAAAGCTTCTACTACTTTACCTGCACTTCCTGTAGACAAAATACTCTTAGTTGTTGAAATATTTAAAGTCAGTCTAAGTAAAGTTGTAAGTAATAATAAAGAAGGAAATATGGTCATCTCTAAAGCATCTTCGGAATACATAGATAATAGTAGTATTAATACTGATAGGGATATGTTAAAACTTAAAAGGAAGTCTAATAAGCCTGATGGTATTGGTACTATCATTACAACTACTATTCCTACGACTCCTATTCCTACTGCCATGTCTCTTAGCTTCATCTTCTATCCTCCTAGTACTCTTCTTTTAAACTATAAACATATGCAAGTACTTCTGCAACTAATTCATATAGTTCTTCTGGTATAAATTCATTTATTTCTACATCTGCATATATTGCTCTGGCCAAAGGCTTATTCTCTACAATAGGTATCTCGTTTTCCCTTGCCACTTCCTTTATGTTTTGAGCTATTAAATCTTGCCCCTTTCCTAGTAAATAAGGTGCATCATACTTAGAT
>CAZRYA010000025.1:0-12775 GCA_964604235.1 uncultured Tissierellaceae bacterium
TTTTTTGGCATTATGTATTGTTTTCATCCTAAGTTTTACTTTTTTTAAGTCACTTACATTAGATTTAAAAGTAGAGCCAGTGAGAGAGCCACCCATACCAGGTACTTCACCAGCACAAGCAAAACCATTACATTCAGGACATACTTTACAAAAACCTTTCATGTTATCACGGGCCTTGTTTTTAATATCAGTATAATTCATAATTTCATTCCTCCTATTAATTTATTTATAAATATTATATATTAGTTAAAAATTTAAATCTACCATGACAGGTTTATTTATTTCAATACTATCTTTTGTAACGATGGAATCATAGGCTAAGATATTAACCCCTTTATCATGGGCTAGTTTCAGTGCCTTTGAAAAATTAGGATCTGTCTCATAATTAGCCTTAAATAAGTCTATATCTTCCATCTGGATTAAAAATATAAGATAGGCAGAAAAACCATCTTCAATACTAGCCATTAATTCCTTAAGGTGCTTAGTTCCCCTTTCAGTAGGGGCATCAGGAAAAGAAGCTATATTATTATTTTCTAGAGTCACTCCCTTCACTTCAATATAACCTTTTTCCTGACCACGTTGGAAAAAAATATCGAATCTAGAATTTTTATAAGTAGATTCAGCCTTTAAGAAGTCAGTGGCCTCTAAGGATGCAATCTTATCTTCAAGTATTGCTTCATAGATTACCTTATTGGGTACTTGGGAGTCAATATTGATAAATCTATCTCCTTTGACCAGGCCAATCAAAGAAAATTTAGTTTTCCTATTGGGCTTATCTATGGCCTTTTCCAAAAAAACCCTTGTGTTAGGAAGCAAAAGTTCTCTACATCTACCAGTATTTTTCACATGGGCCAAGTGGATTTGACCATCAATTAAGACCTCAGCAATAAACCTATTAGGTCTGTTCAAGAATACACCTTCAATTATATTATTATATTTCATAAAAACTCCTTTAAATAAATTATAGTAATTACATTAGTTTTATTGTATCATTAACTTATAACCCTTACAATTAAGGAAGGGAGGATAAGTATGGAAAAAAACAAGCAATGTCCCTTATGTGGAAAAGATAATAAGTGTAAGACAGGAGGAGATCCTTGTTGGTGCTTCCATGTGAAGGTTCCTAAAGAACTTTTAGATAAAATACCACCAGAAAAAAGAGGTAAATCCTGTGTATGTTTAGAATGTATAGAGAAATTCAATAAAGAACAAGGGAGAGATATATAATGTTAAAGCATATTGTAATGTGGAAGGTTAAAGAGGGAGTAGAAGGTAGAAGCAAGGAAGAAAGTGCTAAGTTAATCAAGGATAATATGGAAGGATTGATTAATTTAATTCCAGAGTTAGAGGCAATCCAATTAGGTATTAATGCCTTGGAGGACAAGGATTCTTATGACCTAGTTTTAAATGCAGATTTTGCAGATGAAAAAGCCTTAGAAATATATAAATACCATGAGGACCATCAAGCATCAGTTAAATTTGCATCTACTATGCTATATGATAGAGTAGTAATAGATTATTTTTATTAAAATGTAATAGGAGCATAAAATGTTAGAAATAAAAGAATTACTAGAAGATTTAATCTTTGAAGAAAAGTTAATAGTAGGAAATTTTAGTGGGATAAAAAAGAAATTAGATGATAGCTATAAAAAGGTAGATTTTAGGCCAGTAATGATTTAGGATATAGTTTATATCCAGTTTACTTTTGAATATGATAAAAAAGTTATCCATGAGAACTTAAGTAAGGAAGAGGCCCTAAATAGAATAGGGAAATTAGTAGGTGAGTTTAAACAGGTAAATATATTTACCTGTGAAGGAGACTACCAAATTTTAATTTCTAAGAAAGACAAGGTAAAGATACTAAAAAAGAAGGCAAGCAAAGAATTTGTAAGCCTAAACCATAATAGGGAGAAAGAATATATTTTAAAAGACAATAATAAGATAGATTTCTTAATCCGATTGGGCGTTATGAATGAAAGTGGTAAGGTTTATAAGAAAAAGTATAACAAATTTAAACAAATAAATAGGTTCTTAGAAATGATAGACGATGTTTATCTCCATTTAGATAGGGATAGGCCTATTAATATTGTAGATTTTGGATGTGGAAAATCTTATTTAACCTTTGCAACTTATTATTATTTAGTGGAATTAAAAAAATTAGATGTTAATATAATAGGCTTAGATTTAAAAGAGGACGTTATTGAATTTTGTAATGAGGTGGCTGAGGACTTATCCTATGAGGGCTTAAAGTTTGTCCATGGAGATATAAAAGACTTTAAGGGCCATGATAAGGTGGATATGGTTATTACCCTAGATGCATGTGATAATGCTACTGATATGGCCTTGGTGAAGGCCATTGGCTGGAAGAGTAGTTTGATATTATCTGTTCCATGTTGCCAACATGAACTATATGGCAAAATTAATAATCCTGTATTAAATCCTATGATAAAGCATGGGATAATAAAGGAGAAGTTAGCTACTTTAGTGACGGATAGTCTTAGGGGGAATGTTCTTGAATTAATGGGCTATGAAGTCCAACTCTTAGAATTTATTGATATGGAGCATACTCCAAAAAACACCCTAATAAGAGCGGTTAAAACAGATAAGGCCAAGAAAGGAATAGAAGAAGACTATAGAAATTTTAAAGAATTTTGGCAGCTAGATGACCTTTATATAGAAAAAGCCTTATTTGAGGAGTTAGGTATAAGCTTAAAGTAAAACTTGACAAAAATAAGATTTTAAAGTATATTATAGTACAAGTGAAAAGATAGCTGTGATGAGGACAGTAGTAGAGGACTTTATTTAAGAGAGTTAGCCAGTTTGGTGGAAGGCTATAATAAATAATCTATGAAGATCACCTTTGAGCTTAATATCTGAAGTTAGTAGGATATTACGTGAAGACGTTAAACTTTTAAGTGGTGGAATTGTTTTTTAATTCTGCAATTTGGGTGGTACCACGGAAATTCCGTCCCTAAGTCTAAGACTTAGGGACTTTTTTTATTATTATATTAAAGGAGATGATATTATGAAAAAATTTGCTGATTTATCAACAGAAACTGTAAAAGTTCGTGATGACAAGTTAAGTAAGTATTGGAAAGAAATTGACCTTTTACACAAATCAGTAGAAACTAGAGATGAAAATAAGCCTTTTGTCTTCTATGAAGGACCTCCAACTGCCAATGGGAGACCAGGTATACATCATGTTATGGCGAGAACTTTAAAGGACTTAACTTGCAGGTATAAGACAATGGAAGGATATCAAGTAAAAAGAAAGGCTGGATGGGATACCCATGGATTACCAGTTGAAATAGAGGTTGAGAAGAAACTTGATTTAAAGAACAAACAGGATATAGAAATTTATGGAATAGAAAAGTTTAATGACCAGTGTAGGGAGTCTGTTTTTCAATATGAGAAACAATGGAGAGAAATGACAGAGAGAATGGCCTATGAAATAGATATGGATAATCCATATATTACCTTGGACAATAACTATATAGAGTCTGTTTGGTGGATACTAGACCAATTTTTTAAAGAAGGTCTTATTTACGAGGGTCATAAAATATTGCCCTACTGTTCAAGATGTGGTACAGGACTTGCTTCTCATGAGGTAGCTCAAGGATATGAAGAAATAAAGACAGAAACAGTAATAGCTAAATTCAAATTAAAAAACAAGGATGAGTATTTCTTAGCTTGGACAACTACTCCTTGGACCCTACCATCAAATGTTGCCTTAAGTGTAAATCCTAAAGAAGTTTACTTAAGAGTAAGACAAAATGATGAAGTGTATTATGTGGGAAAAGTTCTTGCAAATAAGGTTTTAGGGGATGACTATGAGGTCTTAGAAGAGATTATGGGCAGTGACTTAGAACATATTGAATATGAACAGTTAATACCTTATATAAATGTAGATAAGAAGGCGTTTTTTGTAACTCTTGCTGACTATGTTACAACAGAAGATGGAACTGGAATAGTTCACTCTGCGCCAGCTTTTGGTGAAGATGACTATAATATAGGACAAAAATATGGACTTCCAGTTGTAAATCCTGTATCTGAAGAGGGTAAATTTTTAGAAACTCCTTGGGAAGGGAAATTTGTTATGGATGCTGATCCAGATATAATTCAGTGGCTAAGAGAAAGTGGAAAGCTTTATAAGAAAGAGAGAATGTTACACAATTATCCACATTGTTGGAGATGTAGAACTCCACTTTTATATTATGCTAAGCCATCTTGGTATATAGAGGTTACAAAATTAAAAGATAAATTAATAGAAAATAATAATAAAGTTAATTGGTATCCAGACTTTGTAGGAGAAAAAAGGTTTGGGAACTGGTTAGAAAACTTAAATGACTGGGCCATATCTAGAAGTAGATATTGGGGTACTCCTTTCCCAGTTTGGAGATGTGAATGTGGTCACATGGATAGTATAGGATCTAGACAAGAATTAGTAGACCGTGCAATAGAAGATATAGATTTAGACATAGAACTCCACAGGCCATATGTAGACAATGTCCATTTGAAATGTGATAAATGTGGGGGAAAAATGACCCGTGAAAAAGATGTAGTAGATGTTTGGTTTGACAGTGGAGCAATGCCTTTTGCCCAACATCATTACCCTTTTGAAAATAAGGAGAATTTCGACAAATTGTTTCCTGCAGACTTTATTTGTGAAGGAATAGATCAAACAAGAGGATGGTTCTATTCGCTGTTAGCAATTTCTACCTTTGTAACAGGCAAAGCACCTTATAAGAATGTTCTTGTAAATGACCTGGTTTTAGATAAAGAAGGTAAGAAAATGTCTAAATCTCGTGGAAATGGTGTAGATCCTTTTGACCTATTTGATAGGTATGGAGCAGATGTTTTGAGATGGTACTTCATATATGTTTCACCAGCATGGGCACCAACTAAGTTTGATGAAGATGGTCTAAGAGAAGTTGAAAGTAAGTTTTTCAGGTCAATTAAAAATGTTTATAACTTCTTTGCCCTATATGCAAATACAGATGACCTAGATGTTGAAAATATATTTGTGCCATATGAAAGCAGGCCAGAAATCGATAGGTGGATCTTATCTAAGTACAATAACCTATTAAAACAAGTAAGGCAAGATATGGATGTATTTGAATATACTAGAGTAGTTAGGGGAATTCAAGATTTTGTAATAGAAGATTTATCCAACTGGTATATTAGAAGAAACAGGAGGAGGTTCTGGAAGTCAGAATTAGATGAGGATAAAAAATCTGTTTATTCTACAACTTATGAAGTTCTTGTAGGAATAACTAAAATGATAGCTCCTTTTGTACCATTCTTAGCAGAAGAGCTGTATACTAAATTAACAGGGGGAGAATCAGTCCACTTAGAAATGTATCCTGAATACAATGAAGACTTAATATTAAATGATATAGAAGAAAAGATGGACCTTGTTAGGGACCTAGTGGGATTAGGCCGTGCTTCTCGTGAGACAGTTAGAATAAAAGTAAGACAGCCACTTAATGAAGTAGTTATAGATGGAAAATATCAAGAAAAAATAGAAGACTTAGTTCCACTTATAAAAGAGGAGCTAAATGTTAAAAATGTAGTTTTTGAAAGTGACCTATCACAGTTTATGAACTTTAGCTTGAAGCCAAACTTTAAAGAAGTTGGAAAACTTTTAGGCAGCAAGGTTAAGTCTTTTGCTAAGGCCTTGAATGAATTAGATGCCCACCAAGTAGTTGAACAACTGGAAAGTGGAAAAAGTATAAAATTAAATCTTGATGGGGAAGATGTTGAAATAACTAGAGAATATGTCCTTGTAAATATATCTTCTAAAGATGGCTTTGATGTAGTGATGGAAAACAACCTATTTGTGATATTGGATACTAGTTTAACAGAAGAACTTTTAAATGAAGGTTATGCTAGAGAGTTTGTATCTAAAATTCAACAAATGAGAAAGAATAATGGATATGAAGTTTTAGATAATATTAATATTTATTATAATGGAAGTGAAGAAATAGATAAGGCCCTTGGCCAGTACGAAGATTTTGTTAAGTCAGAGACTTTGGCTAAGAACTTGATTTCAGTTAAAGAAGATAGAATGGAAAGCCAGGACTTAAATGGTCAGTTAACAGGAATTAGATTAGAGCGTTTATAGACTATAAAAATTGCCTAGTAGGGGACTACTAGGCAATTTTTCATGGACATTAAACTGGTGTTATATGTTATAATTAAGGAAAGGAGGAGTATAATGATAGGCAAAATAAATGGAAATATTGTATTATTAATAATCTGCTTAATTTCTTTTTACAAGTACATACAAATTAATAGGCATAATGATGAACTGGTTGTTAAATCAAAATTTATAAGTAGAAATATAACAAGGGATAAAAAAATGAAAATTTTATTAATAGTTAGTTTAATAGTTTTTGTGGTTTCCTATTGTTTTTTAACCTATGCTATATTTGAAGAGTTTATAGGGACTAAAAGCTTTAGGGATGAGTATGGTATCAATATATTTGATATAGCAAACCAAGCTAAATTAGAAGAAATTAAGTTAGGTCTAGATGGAGATGATTTAGAGTGGGGAAATTGGGCAATAGGAACCTTGGAAAGAAATAAGAAAGTTTTCAGCTTCCTAGTACTACTTACATTGACTTGTATTTTTCAATTTGAAAACTCTAAAATAAGGCTTGAAAAAACAGGAGTTAGAAATTTAAAGGGTTTCAAGGCTTGGTCACATTTTAAACTATACTATATAGATGATATAGGAAATTTTTGTCTGGTAAATAATGAAGATGTTTTAGAGTATAGTATTACAATAGATAAAGAAGACTATTTTAAGGCTAAAGACTTTTTGAATAAGCAATTAGAATCTAAGGAGGACAGGGATGAAGATTAATTATAAGCTGGAAAAAGAAGATTATATCAAATACAACTTACATTTTGTAGAGACTTCTAAGGACTTGAAAAAAGTCCTATGGATAAGACGACTTCTAGGAACCATTTCCCTATACTTGATAGGAAATTTTGTAGGTCAGATGATGAAAATAGATTCAAAATTATGGACTTATGGATTTGCAATTCTTGCAGGAATTTGGTTTGTCTTTTATGGCAGGTATTTCAAGTGGTCGACTAGGAGGAAACTGACAAAATTATTGTCAAAAGATGAAAATCAAGACCTATTAGGAGAGAAGTCCTTAGAAATAAGAGATGAAAAGATAATAGAACTCTTAGGAGATAAAAGAAGTGAGATAAAGTTTGCTACAATAGATTATGTTGAAAACACTGAGGAATATATATATATTTACTTAAAATCAATGGCCGCCTATGTAATACCCAAGAGATGTATCACATCTGAGGATGATTTTGGTCAAGTTTTAGAAATTTTCAAAGACTATATAAAATAATAAGAAACCTACTAAATACTGGTATTTAGTAGGTTTCTTATTATTCTATTTTTCCAGAAATATCATCTATTAGTAGTTTATCTTGCTTTATATCTTTTACAAAACTTATTAAGAGTTCCTTTTCTTCACTTGTAACTTTATCGTCTTTCTTTAAATTAAGTAAGTAGTTTAACCTATATTGATTGTCTTTTACATGGTCTAAGTTTAAGTTTTCAAAAGAGAATGAATCAATTTTAATGTCTTTCATGTAATAATTAGGCAGTTTTTTACTTGAAATTAGTTCATTTATAAAGTGATTGGTTAGGTAGTCTGAGTATTGGTTTAAGTAAGCTATATTCTCCAGTCCTTCAGAATTTTTAATAAATTCTCTATTTTCACTTATCAGGCCAGACTTCTTTAAAGACTCATAAGAAATATCTGCCCATTCTTTTTGACTTAAGTTATATTGGCCATAATACTCTTCTAAAAAAGAAATCACAAGTTTTTCATTTTTAGTATTCTTTTGTTGGCATCCAACTAGGTTAATAGTTAAAACAAGAACTAGGATAAATAGTATTTTCTTTTTCATATTTCCACCTCCAAACTGTATCTTAGAATGGTGCAGGCCTTAATGTTAAATAATAGAGGAAATTCTATTAAATATTTATGTAATATAGTAAAGTAAAGTATTAAGTATATAATACCCAAAAAATACTCTAAGTAGACTTTTATTAAATTGACATTGTATAAAAAATAGTATATAATATTATGTCAGTCTTGAAAGAAAGAGAGCTAAGGAGAAATCCTTAGTTTTTTTATAGAGAAAAGGGGGAATAAAAATGTATAAGAATTTAATACTATCTCTTATATTGTTATTTTCTGTAACTGCATTTACAAATATTTTAGCTACACTAAAAACTATTTTAATGTCAAAGAAGATAATGAATCCTGTATATATATTGGTATTTTTTGATGCAATACTTTTCACAAGTACCTTAAGTAAGGTTACAGGATCAAATGGAATAAGTTTTACCTTGGCCTACGCCTTGGGGAGGACTTTTGGAGTTTATATAGGTAATAAGATAGAGGACAAGATGGCTCTTGGGATTTTAGAAGTGGATATATTTTTAAATGATAGGTATAAGGCAGACGAATTAGCTCAAGGCCTAAGAGACCTAGGTTATAGTGTAAATAACTTCAAAGTATCAGGTAACCATAGGGAAACTAGAAGTCAAGTCGAGGTTATAATAAAGAGAAGTGAATTTAATGTTTTAGAAGATAAAATAGAAGATTTTGGGATATTAAATCCAACCTTAAAGGTAAAGACTTTAAATAAGGTAAATGGTAAAATTACAGTTTCAAATAAATCCTAAATTAATAAATATTGTGTTATAATGTAGTAAATATTATAAGGAGGAATTTAATATGGGATTATTAAATGTTCTTTTTCCTATATTTTTCATCTTAATATTTACAATAGTAATCGGCGGGACTTTATATACTCTAATAAAGTCTCTTGCAAATAAGACCAAACCAAGCCTATTACTATTGGTTAAAGTAGTAGCTAAAAGGACTTCAAGGAGACAAGGTGAAAACAATCTAGGAAATAACTACTATGTAACCTTTGAACAGAGGGATGGAAGTCGGATAGAATACTACATGTCAGGTGAAGAATATGGCTTAATAGCAGAAGGTGATTTTGGAGAATTAAAAGTTCAAGGAGATAGGTTTGTAGAGTTTTCTAGGATTATAGAGGAGGATTAATATGAGCATTGAAACTTTAAAGGGCATAATAAGGGATAGTGATAATATCGTATTTTTTGGGGGAGCTGGTGTTTCTACTGAGAGCAATATTCCAGATTTTAGGTCAGAAGAAGGACTTTATAGTGGGAAAGAAGATTATAAGTACTCACCAGAATATATGTTAAGCCGAAGTTTCTTTAATGATCATACAGAAGAATTTTACAGGTTTTATAGGGATAAAATGGTTTATACAGATGCAAGGCCTAATGATGCCCATAAGGCTTTGGCAGAGTTAGAAAAAATGGGGAAGTTAAAAGCTGTCATAACACAAAATATAGATGGCCTTCATCAAAAGGCAGGCTCTAAAAAAGTACTAGAGTTACATGGCTCTACTTTAAGTAATTATTGTATGGATTGTGGAATGTACTATGGGTTGGATTATATTATGGAGTCAGAAATGCTACCTAAATGTACCAATTGCGGTGGCTTGGTAAAACCAGATGTGGTTCTTTATGAAGAAGCCTTAAATACATCTGTTATGGAAGAAGCCTTGGCCTATATTGAAAGAGCAGATGTACTGATTATTGGAGGGACTTCTCTAACAGTGTATCCAGCAGCAGGACTTATAAGATATTATAGGCGGAATAAGCTTATATTGATAAATAAGGCTGCTACATCATATAGTTCTGATGCCCTTTTAAGTTTTAATAGTAGTATAGGAAGTGTTTTAAAAGAAGCAATTAATTTTTAAAAAATGAGATATGGAGAGTGAAGGAATGAAAATAGAAAAAAATAATAAATACTCTTCTATTGCTGCCTATGCTTTTGGAGTAATAGCCTTAAGTATAATATTCTACCAATTTATAAGTAGATTTGACGTGGTGAGAGAAAGGTTTTATTTTGGTTTTAAGGTTTTACTACCTTTTGTAGTAGGAGGGATTATGGCCTACTTATTTAACTTTATATTGGTATTTTATGAGGAAAAGCTACTTAGAAATAGGGCAAAGACAGAAAAACAAAAAAGAGCTATAGGAATTATATTAACCTATGCAACTGTAGCTATTATACTTTATGTATTTGCAACTTTTATAGTTCCACAAATAACTTCAAGTATACTTGGAATAGCTAATAATATACCAGTCTATATAGAAAATACAAGTAAGTGGTTTATAGAGGTAAATGAAAAATTCTACATACCAGAAGAGCTTTACCAAATAGCACTAGATAAATGGAATGAGGCAATTAATATAGGAATTAGTTATGCAACTAATTTAATACCTAAGTTTGCAGGCTTAATTAGAGATATCCTTTCAAGCATTTGGAATGTAATCTTAGGAGTAATAGTCTCAACTTATCTATTGATAGAGAAAGAGGAGTTTTTGGCTTTAAGTAGAAAAATAGTAACGGCTATTTTTTCAGAAAAAAACTCTAAGGAGTTAATGAGGATAGGAACTATGTCAAATGAAATATTTGGTAAATTCATTGGTGGAAAAATATTGGATTCAATGATAATAGGCCTTTTAACTTTTGTAGTGCTTTCAATCTTTAGGATACCTTATACAGTCTTGGTATCTTTTATAGTTGGTATTACTAATGTAATTCCATTTTTTGGACCTTTTATTGGAGCCATACCAGGGACAATTATAATTTTATTTGAATCTCCAATAAAGTCCCTGTGGTTTATAGTAATAATAATAGTAATTCAACAGATAGATGGAAATATAATAGGACCTAAAATACTGGGAGACTCTCTTGGGATTTCATCATTTTGGATACTATTTTCACTATTGGTTACAGGAAAACTGTTAGGTCTAGTAGGTTTAATAATAGGGGTTCCTG
The DNA here is from genome assembly GCA_964604235.1 of uncultured Tissierellaceae bacterium. Taxonomy (GTDB): domain Bacteria; phylum Bacillota; class Clostridia; order Tissierellales; family Tissierellaceae; genus CAZRYA01. Next base: position 10,938 of record CAZRYA010000025.1, read on the forward strand.
TATTTGCAATTCTTTATAGTATACTTAAGGACAAGGTTGAAAAAAGATTAAAGGCAAAGGGACTGCCATATGAAACGGAAGATTATAAGGTTTAGACCTTATAATCTTTTTTTATCAAAGGGAATATTTTGAAAATATAAAATACTATGACAATATACTTTACTATGGTATAATAAAATTGTAAAAATAGAATAAAATAACTAAATAAATGCTTGTTAAGGGGGCAATGTACAATGAAATTATATTCAGCAGATAATATCAGGAACGTAGCTTTACTAGGCCACAGTAGTAGTGGGAAGACAACTTTAACAGAAGCAGCACTATTTGTATCAGGAGTTACTAACAGACAGGGTAAAGTAGATGATGGGAACACAGTCTCTGACTTTGATAAGGAAGAGATTAAGAGGAGCGTATCTATTGGAACATCTGTAGTACCTATTGAATGGGGAAAGAATAAGATAAACCTATTAGATACACCAGGTTATTTTGATTTTATAGGAGAAATGTATGGCGCTAAAAGGGCCTCAGAAGGTTCTATATTAATGGTAGATGGGTCATCTGGTATAGAAGTGGGAACTGAAAAAGCTTGGAAAAATTTAGAGAAGTACCTTACTCCAAGGATGATATTTTTAAATAAGATGGATAAAGAAGACTTAGATTGTGAGGCTTTAATCCAAGATTTACAGATTAAGTTTTCAGATAAGATAGTTCCCATAAGCTTACCAATAGGTTGTGGGGCAGATTTTAAAGGATTTGTTGATGTACTTAATGAAAAGGCCTATGAATACAAGGGAACAAATAGGGAAGAGATTCCTATTCCAGAAGAAATGAAAACTGAGATAGAAAGAATTAAGGAAGTTTTACTTGAAAAAATAGCAGAAACGGATGAAAAGCTTTTAGAAAAATATTTTGTAGGAGATTCATTTACAGAGGAAGAAATCTCCAGGGGACTTCACCAGGCAGTAGAAAATGGAGATTTAGCCCCTTTATTAGTAGGGTCAACAGAAAAGACAATAGGGGTGGATTTTTTACTCGAAAATATAGAAACCTATATACCATCTCCAGCCAAGATAGGAGTATCAGTAGGTCAATATGATGGAGAAGTTATAGAGAGAAAAATGTCTGAAGATGAACCATTTGCTGCTGTTGTATTCAAGACTATAATAGATCCGTTTATAGGGAAGATAAGTTTGTTTAAAGTCTTATCAGGTAGGATGACAAAAGAAATGGAACTTTATAATTCGACTAAGGACGAGTCTGAAAAATTAGGTGGAGTATTTGTACTTAGGGGAAAGGAACAAATAGAAGTGTCTGAAATAAAGGCAGGAGATATAGGAGCAACAGTAAAATTATCCCATACACAAACAGGAGATACACTTTGTGATAAAAATCATAAAATCGTATGTGATACAATAGAATATCCAAATCCAACTTTATATTTAGCAGTTGAAGCCAAGTCTAAGGGGGATGAGGATAAGATTGGGTCGTCCTTGAAAAAACTAATGGATGAAGATCCTACTTTTAAGGTTGAGAGAAACAATGAAACTAAAGAGCTTTTAATAGGTGGGCAAGGAAGTGTACAATTAGATGTTATTGTAGCTAAGTTAAGAAATGCTTTTGGAGTTGAAGTAGATCTTAAGAACCCTAAAATTGCCTATAGGGAGACAATTAAAGGGAAGTCTTCTGTCCAAGGTAGGCACAAAAAGCAATCAGGTGGAGCAGGACAATATGGAGATGTTCATATAAGATTTGAACCTTGTGATGAAGAATTTATATTTGAGGAAGAAGTATTTGGTGGAGCAGTACCTAAAAACTATTTCCCAGCTGTTGAAAAGGGA
>CAZRYA010000026.1:0-4052 GCA_964604235.1 uncultured Tissierellaceae bacterium
GATATAAATTCCCTATCTTCCATAGGACTTAATGGATCTTGATGGGCTAATTGTGTTGTTAATAGCTTTAAAAAAGCATCCTTATCCAAGTCGTTTTTCTTCTTATCAATAATAGGCTTTCCACTATTATTATCTTCTTCTACTCTAGGATTTTTCGCCCTTTCTTCAGCAGCTATTTTCCTATCTTTTTCTGAAAACCAATATACGCTTTCATTAGTTGCTTTATTAACGTTCATTTAATCACTCCTTAAGCTAATAAGTTCATTCCATCTTCCAAGCCAATGCTTTCATTTTTCTTAATTATATCACTGGTCTCTATTCCTATATTGTCCTCATAGGAATTTCTTTTATTATTTTTCTTTAATTTCATCTTCTTTAAGTTTTCTTGTAGGTTAAAATTACTTGATTGATTCATATTAAAATCCGAATTATGTCCTACAAAAACTTCTACGGTTTTTATCTCTTGGCCTAAGTTCTCCAAATTATTCTTCAGGATAGAAATATTGTTTTCAATAAGCTCCTTACTTCTATAATTATCTACCATTATTTTAGCAACAAGCCCATCCTTTTGAACCTCAAGATTCATATTCAACTCTCCTAAATGATCTGGCTTTAAAGTCATTTTAACCTCGTTTTTTTCCAAACTTACTTTACCATTTAGTTCTTTAAGAATATGGTCCATAAAATCATCTTCATTTACTTCAATATTTTCACCCTTGTAATTAATAACTTCTTCGTTTTTTCCAATTAAGCTTTCAAAATCATTGTTTATCTTACTAGAAGTTGGAGCTAGTACCTGGGTTTCTCCATCTGATCCACTAGCAAAATCTAAAGTTTCTTCATCTGGCTTAGAGTTTTCCCTAGGTTTTACTTTTAACTCTAATTTTGAATCCAAGACCTTTACTTCTTCATCTAAATCATTAGTCTTAACTTCTAGTTTGTCATCTTGCTTTGAACCTGGTAAAGGATTAGGTTCTTCTTTAATTTCATTTAAGTTTTCTTTAGCAATATCTAAAGTTCTTTCTCCTAGCTTTTGATCTACTACTAGGTTTTCTTCTAATTCTTCAAGACTTAAATCTACACTTTCTACCTCTTGCTTGATTTCTTTTGGTATCAAGTCTCCCAAGTCTTCTCTTTCATCTTCTAAGCTAATCATAGGTTCCAAACTAACTTCTTCATCAGTTACAAGTAAATCTAAACTAACTGAATCTATATTAACATCTGTTTTCACTTCTTCTACTTCATTTGGAACATTGAAGTTCATCATATGAAAATAGATTAGACCTTCTTTTTCATTAGACTCAGTTTCTTTTTCAACTTCATCTGGCCTATCTTCTTTAGAACTAATTTCTTTTGACTTTATCTTTTCCTGTAGGCTGTCCTTAAATTTATCCTTGTCAGCCATGGGCTTTTCTTGATTAATCTTTTTATCACTTATCAAAGTATCTTTTATAGGGTTTTCTTCTATTAACTTACTTCCTATCATATTCATGTTCATATTTATTCACCTCCTTCTCTATGTAAGTTTGATTTAGGTTTAGCTAATAATTGTGTCAGGTATGCGCCATCTTCTGGTTTCATGCTCTCTATTACCTTAGAAAGCTTGTCATTTTTAAACTCTGACAAAATATCAACTATTATTACACTATCTGAAAGTTCATAACTTTCATCTATATTTAAATCTAATAATGTAATCGTTTCAGTATTTCTCATCATTTTTTCAGTTATATCTGCTACACTTTTGGCTGTCATATCTTCATAAGATTTGACTAAGTTTTTTATCTTTCTCTTGTATTCAGTTAAAAAATCCATAGATTTGTTAATTTCATTAGCTAGGTCTCTGTTTTCCTTGTTTAACTGCTCATCAATTATAATTGCTTTAAACAAACTTTCTAAAAAAGCTTCATCATTAATATTTAATAATATTTCTGCTGACTTTAAAACAGAAAGGTTTCTGTAAATACTTGCTAACTTATCAATAGAATAGGTTTCTGTGTTTCCTATTGCTTCTATGGCAACTTCTGTACTCTTATTTTCATATATTTTTGCCATATCTCTAAGGGCTTTTTCATCATTCGTCTTTTTATCCAAACTATTTAAGACTAAAACCCTGTTTTTACTTGGTATTTGCTCTATTATATAATTTCTTACATCTCCATCTACATAATATAAGATGTTTGCTAGCCTATCTGGCTTAACTTCTTTTAGTACTTCTATAAAATCTTTATTAGAATAGTTTCTCTCTACTTCTGAAATAGTAGCCAACATATCTTGATTTTCTATTCTGGATACTTCTTTTCTAAATTTTTCTTCTTCTTCTACTTGAGCATCTTGGTAAACAGAAAATAATAAGTCTTTCCTAAGCTCTAAATCCCTAACTTTTAAAACAATTTCTTCAGTCTTGGGTACAGATATACCATTCATATTTCTAATTAAATCCACATATAACTTCTCATCATCTTTTTTTATTATATACATCTTATCTGCTGCAGTAGAAGGCTCTAACTCTAAAAAATAGTTAGCTAAATATATTAGCTTATCATTTTTCTCTGATTCTGTTGGAGCATTTTTAAAATAAGTCCCTACAGCTCCTGGTGTTTTACTCAAAGCTTTATTTACTCTTAATTTAAAGTTTTTATTATTGAAATATAAAAAAGATACAACTAGTATTGGTAAAATTACAAATATAAAAAATAATATCTTCTTTATAGGAAATTTCTTTTTAACTTTTTCATTTTCTGTATTTACAGCTTCCAATGTTTTACCCCCTATTCTTGGGAATTTGATTTAAAAGTCACTATTTCATCCATAATTTTATCTTCTTTTTTCTTTTCTTCTATTAAAAATTCATTGAAATCCTTTTCTTTTAACTTTTCAAAACCCTTTTTTTCTTGCATTGCAAATATTAACTCTTCTTTTGTCTTGTCTACTTCTACTTGACTTTTAAAAACCACTTCTTTTTGACTTTCTATTCCTTTATTAACAGTATTTAGGTAATTATTAAACAAAATCATCTGATTTATATTTTTCTTACTCGTGGAAGAATCTTTTTCTTCAACTAACTTATACTTATAGTTTTTGTATTCCACCAGTTTAGTTTCCTCTTGCCTCAAAACACTATTAGCCTTCATATGTTCCGCCTTTTTTATATCTTCAACTTTTTCCTTATAATTTAAAACCTTTTCTAACCTAAAATTATATCTCATAGATTCCATCTCCATTAATTATCTTTTTTCACCATAATATCTTCCATCATAGTTAATATCTCTTCATAATCTGGAGCATCTTCTACCCTCTGCTTTAAAAATCCATTTATATCATCGATCAAGTCAATTGATTTATCTATCTTTTTATTAGAACCGTACTTATAGGCCCCAATATTTATTAAATCCTCAGACTCTTTATAAACCGCCATCATATCCTTCATATTATTTGATAAGTCTATGTGGCTAGCATCGCAAATATTTGGCATTACCCTAGATATACTAGCCAGTACATCGATGGCTGGATAATGGTTGCTATTGGCAAGTTTTCTTGAAAGTACAATATGACCATCTAAGATTCCACGGGCAGTATCTGTTATTGGTTCATTTAAATCATCCCCATCGACTAATACAGTATAGAGACCGGTTATACTTCCTTTGTCTGAATTTCCTGCTCTTTCTAAAAGCTTAGGCATCATGGCAAAAACCGAAGGCGTAAATCCACGACTTACTGGTGGTTCACCTATGGCAAGCCCAATTTCCCTTTGGGCCATAGAAAACCTAGTAAGCGAGTCCATTAAAAGCATCACATTAAGGCCTTGATCTCTAAAGTACTCTGCTATTGCAGTTGTAACCATAGCTCCTTTAACCCTTATTAGGGCTGGTTGGTCTGAAGTTACAACAACTACAACCGACTTATTAAGACCTTCTTCTGTTAAGTCGTTATTTATAAACTCCATTACTTCTCTTCCCCGTTCTCCAATTAGACCTATAACATTCACATCAGCTGTACTGTTTCTAGAAATCATTCCCATTAAGGTGGATTTACCCACTCCTGAACCTGCGAAT
>CAZRYA010000026.1:4062-12444 GCA_964604235.1 uncultured Tissierellaceae bacterium
GAATATTCCAACTCTCTGTCCCTTACCACAAGTTAAAAGTCCATCAATAGCTTTAACTCCAACAGATAGTGGATCTGTTATAACTTTTCTAGAAAGCGGATTGGGCGGATTATTAGACACAGGGTACACTTTGTTAGTCTTTATGGGACCTAAACCATCAATAGGATTACCAAGCCCATCTAAAACCCTACCTATTAATCCTTCACCTACATTGACTTCTAAGCTGTGTCCTGTTCCCTCTACAATACTACCACTACTTATACCTTCCATATCTCCTAAAGGCATTAACAGGATTTTATCGTCTTTAAATCCCACAACTTCTGACATAACTGGTTCACTGGCCCCTCTAGGATAGATTTTACACAACTCTCCTATCATGGCCATAGGACCATTAGATTCTATGGTTAATCCTGTAACCTTAGTTATCTCGCCCTTGTATTTAATAAATTTCTTATTACTTACTTCTCTAATATACTTGTTTAAATCTAAATTATTAGTCATATAATCACTCGTTATCTAATATATTCTTTAGTAGCCTTTCAATCTCAGCAATTTGTTCCCTTAAACTAATATCTATATTGCCCTTAGGTGTTTCAAGAACACAGTCTCCCTTAACCATTGCTATATCATATTTAATCTCCAAATTGTTTATTAAACTAGCTTGGGCAAGTATTATATTTTTTTCATCCAAAACTTTTTCATAATCCTCTTTTGACACTATAATTGTTAAGTTCTCAACTGACTCTAGGTTCTTAAGGCCTTCTAAAATTAAAGAAAGTATCATATCTTCATCCTGGTCCGTCTTTTCATAAAAAACTTTTTTATATATTTCATTTACTAAGTTTATTATGTCTTTCTCTGACTCTAGTAGTAAATTGTCCCTAGTATTTAGATTTGTATTCTTTATTTCCAGAGCTTGACCTATTAATTTATCTGCTTCTAACTTCCCCTCTGAATAACCACTGGCATAGCCCTCTTCTCTTCCTGAAGTTAGACCACTGGAATAGCCTTCTTTATGAGCCTGTTCCCCTATAGAACTAGCCTCTTCTTTAGCCTTTTCTATTATTCGACTGGCTTGTAAGTTGGCGTCTTCAATTGTTTTTTCCTTATACTCTTCTGCTATACTTCTCAATTGCTCCGCTTCTTTTTCTGCTTTTTCTATTATTACTTCCCTATATATATCTTGGTTTGCAGTTATTGTATCCTCTTCTTTGATTTCCACTTCTTCTTTATCAGTTTTTTCAGGAATTATCTCTCTCTCAATAACCCTAAAAGACTTTATAACCTTAGACAATTACCTCATCTCCTCCTCTCGGAGTAATAATTTCACCATCTTCTTCAAGTTTTCTTATTATATTTACAATACCCTGCTGAGCATCTTCAATATCCTTTATCCTTACAGGGCCCATGAATTCTATGTCTTCTTGAATCATTTCAACTAGCCTTGCAGACATGTTAGTGAATATAATATTTTTAACATCTTCACTAGCGCCCTTAAGTGCAACTGCCCATTGAGAGTTATCAACTTCTCTAATAATTCTTTGAACTGTCTTATTATTAAGGCCTGTAATATCTTCAAATACAAACATCCTCTTTCTTATTTCTTCTCCCAAGTCTGCATCTTTAGTATCTAAATCTTCCATAATATACTTTTCAGTACCCCTATCAACAGAATTCAATATATCTACAACAGCTTGAATTCCACCTGTAGAAGTAAAATCTTCTGTCAATATATTAGAGAACTTACTTTCTAAAACATTTTCTATCTCCTTCACTACTTCTGGAGAAGTCCTATCCATAATTGCTATTCTCCTAGTTACATCTGCCTGTTTTTCCTGTGGTAGGCTAGCTAACAACTGAGCTGCTTGACTTGAACTTAGGTAAGAAAGTATCAAGGCAATTGTCTGTGGATGTTCATTTTGTATATAGTTCAACAATTGGTTGGGATCTGCTTTTCTTATAAATTCAAAAGGTCTAACATGTAGTGAGGATGTTAGCTTGTTTAAAATATTTACAGCTTCTTCTTCTCCTAAAGCCCTTTCCAAGACATCTTTAGCATAATTTATACCACCTTCTGATATATATTCTTGTGCTAAACATATTTGATAGAATTCTTCAATAACTTTTTCTTTCTCATCAGGTGACACCATTCTCATATTAGCTATTTGTAAAGTTATTTCTTCTATTTCCTCTTCATTAAAGTGCTTAAAAATCTCAGCTGACTTCTGAGGTCCTAAGGCTATTAATAAAATAGCCACTTTTTCTTTCCCACTAAATTTTATGTCAGGCATAGTAAATCTCTCCTATTCGTTTAACCAATTTCTTAATAATTGTGCTACTGCATCTGGTTTTTTATCTACAAATTTATTAATTTGTGCTTTCATTTTTGGCTCTTCTACTTCAAAATCAATATCTTCTATAGAATCTTCTAAATTTCTCCTAGTCTCTTCCATTAACATTAATTCTATTTCTTCTTCATCTTCTTTTATTTTTTCGTTTCTCTTCTTAATTAAAACAAAAGCTACAAGAGCCCCTATTATTAAGGCAAACAATACTCCACCTATTATTAACCAATTCATACCTTCACCAGTTTCTGTACTAATATTAGTATTTCCGTCTCTATTAAACCTTTCAGATATAACCTGTACTTGCTTAGTATCTAGTCCAGTTGCTGCAAAAACCAAATCTGTTATTTCTTTTCTCTTTTCCTCCGTCATCTCTCCATCAGGTAATGAGTCCTGGTTTATTAAAACAGCCACTGTTACACTTTCAACTTGTCCCGGTGCCTTTCTAATTTCTCTATTTATCTCATCAAGTTCATTATTTATAATTGTACTAACCTTATCATACCTATCTCTAGTATCATCTAAAAGATCATAGTCTTCTGGAGGATTGGTAGTTTCTCCTGGTATTCCACCATTTACACCACCTACCATATGTTCCTCAACCTTTTCCAAAGATCTTATTAAACCTTCTTCACTATCTTCCTTTGGAGTTGCAAATTCAACCACTGTAGTCTTTTCACTGTCCATATTTATTTTTACACTTGAAATAACATCTACATTGTTTTCTCCATATACATTAGATAAAAAATTTCTTATACTTTTATTTATCTTCTTTTCTAGATTTTCTTTTATAGCAAACTGGTCTATATTACCAAATGTATCTTCTACTTCTTCTTCTAGAAGCCTACCTTCTTCATCTGTTATTACAACATTCTCTACATCCATATTTAAAGCCCCAGCCACTAAGTGTTTAATGGCCTTAACTTTTTCTGGGCCTACAGTTTTCCCATCTTCTTTAACTAAAAATACTGACGCTGTAGTCTTCGAATCATCATCATTTAAAACAAAATTCGTCTTTTCCTTTTCATCTACATACACTTTAGCACTTTTAATGCCATCCATCTCTACAATAGTACTGGATAATTCCGATTGCAAAGCCTGTTTCATCCTTTGCTTTTTATCATAATCTGTCATTGTCCAACTAGTATCTTTAAAAGCATCCATATAACTGTACCCTTCTTTAGGTAATCCATATGTAGCAAGCTCTATCTTGACTTTATTTTTTTGATCACTTGGTACTAAAATAGTATTGCCATTTTCGCCTAATTTCCACTGTACAGCCATTTCATCTAATTTAGTAGTTATCTCTCCTGTATCCTTTAAAGACAAATCTCCATATAAAACTTCATATTTAGTTGATGTTAATTTTAATATGATCAAAGTTAATGCAAGTATAGATATAATAACTACGATTCCATATTTAATTTTATCCTTTTTCTCTGTCTCAGTCCAAAATTCTTTTATCTTATCTTGGAACTTACCTAAAGTTTCTTCCACCTACGGCACCCCACTTCTCTATATCTATATTTGAATTCTCATTATTTCTCTATATGCTTCTGTAACCTTGTTTCTTATACTAGATGTCAATTGTAAAGATATACTCGCTTTTTCCATAGCAATTGATAAGTCATGGAAGTTGTCAAGTTCTCCCAAAGCCAATTTCTCTTTTAAATGATCACTTTCTAATTGTAAATTATTAACTTCATTTAAAGATTTTAATAAAAAATCACTAAAGTCAGATTTTTTAGCCACATTTTTTTCAACAATTTCTGTATCTTTAAAATTTAGAAAGTCTTTAATACTTATATTATTCATTCCATTTACTTTCATTTATTATCTCCTTCCTATATCTAATGCTTTTGTTATCATAGACTTAGAAGAATTTATAGCCGTTATATTGGCATCATATCCCCTTTGAGCACTTATTAAGTCTATCATTTCTTTAACTACTTCTACATTAGACATTTGGACATATCCATTTTCATCTGCATCTGGATGTCCAGGTTCGTATTTATATTTAAAATCAGATTGATCTTCCACTATTTTACTAATCCTAACTCCGCCTTCAACCTGAGTTTTATTAAACTTGTTCATTTCACTTCCCATAAAAGATGAAAATGGCCTATTACTATTATTCTCTTGAAAAACTGCCATTTGCCTTCTATAAGGTGTTCCACCTGATGTCTTAGAATTTGCATTTGCAATATTCTTAGATATTACATCTAATCTAGTTTTCTCTGCTGTTAAGGCAGAACTTGATATATCAATAGAATTAAAAATACTCATTCCTATTTACTCCCCTCTGTTATTATATTTCTTAACTTGTCAAACTCACCAGAAACCTGCCTAGTCAAAGCATCATACATAATTGTATTCTTTACCATATTTGCATTCTCCACTTCTATGTCTACATTATTTCCATCAATTCTATAGGCACCAGATTTATCCCTAATTGTTCTTGGTGAAAACCCAGTCTCTATATTTGAAAAATGTTTTTCATTTGTAGTATTAAGTTTCAATTGTCTCTCATTAATTTTACCCTTAAGTTGATCTTCAAAACTTACAACTTCTCTCTTATACTCAGGAGTGTTAACATTTGCTATATTTTTCTTTATAGCCTTGTCTCTAGCCCACGTTCCATCTAATGCCTTTTGAAAAAAATCTACGTTTCCATAAACCTTTGTAAACATTATATCTCTCCTATCTAATATTATTTACCGTCTCTCTACCATACCATTATATTATTGCATAAAATCCCTGTCATTTTCAACTATAATCCACAATCTAACATCAATTAATTCTAAAGCCCTATAAAACTATCTGAAAAAAGAGAATAGATAATCTATTCTCTCGCTTTCTTTAATTCGTCTATTAGTTTGTCATTTAAGATTTTAATGTGTGTCCCCTTCATTCCTAGCGACCTTGACTCTATAACGCCAGCACTTTCAAATTTTCTAAGTGCATTAACTATTACTGACCTTGTTATTCCAACCCTATCTGCTATTTTACTAGCAACTAAAAGTCCTTCGTCTCCATCTAATTCATTGAAAATATGTTCCATAGCTTCTAACTCTGAATAAGAAAGTGTTCCTATAGCCATTTGGACTACAGATTTTTTTCTACTCTCTTCTTCAATTTCATTACTCTTAGATCTTAATATTTCCATACCAACAATAGTAGCACTGTATTCTGCAAGGACTAAATCATCTTCAGTAAATTCTCTTCCAAATCTAGCCAATACTAAAGTACCCAACCTATTTCCACCACTATTTATTGGAACCACTGTAGATATCTTGTCTGGATAATCACAATCTGAATCTTTATCAAATACACATTTAGTTATGTTTTTTACATTTTCATTGGTTTCAGTAAATTTTAATAACTCATCATTATAAACTTTTGGAAACCTTCTTTCAGTAACTATTTCTGTTTCTATTATGTCGCATTCAAATCCAGATGCTAACTCATACCCCAGTACCCTTCCCTTAATACTTGCAATATACACATTTGCATCTAATATTTCACTTAATATTTCGCTTAATTCTGAAAAAGAAACTTCCTTACTACCATAACTTTGTAATGATTTATTTAAACGTCTCGTTTTTTGTAATAAACTCTCCATATATTTTCCTCCTATTTTTCTATTATTTTTTTATATCCACAATCTTTATTTATGCAAGTTTTTATATCCTTCTTACTATTTTTTTTGATTGTCATTATACTTCCACATTCAGGACATTTTTCATCTATTGGCTCTTGCCAAGATACGAATTCACATTCTGGATATCCCTTACATCCATAGAATACTCTACCATTTTTAGACTTTCTCTTTATAATAGGTTGACCACATTCAGGACATTCTACACCTATTTCTTCTACAATGGCTTTAGTATTCCTACAATCTGGGTAGCCTGGACAAGCTAGAAACTTCCCAAATCTACCATGCTTTATCACCATATTTTTACCACATTTTTCGCAAATCTCTTCAGTTACTTCATCTTTTATTTCAATTTCTTTTATTTCATCTTCTGCCTTTTCTAGAAATACTCTAAATTCCTTATAAAAGTCATCCACTACTTCTTTCCAAAGCAGGTCTCCATCTGCTATTAAATCTAAGTTTTCTTCTAAATTAGCTGTAAACTCTTCATTTATAACAGCCTCAAAATATTCGATTAATAACTCATTTACTAAAACACCCAACTCCGTTGGCATAAAGGCTTTATTTTCTAATATAACATAATTCCTAGAAAGTATAGTAGTTATAGTAGGCGAAAATGTACTAGGCCTTCCTATACCCAACTCTTCCATTATTTTTATTAAGGAAGCCTCCGTATACCTTGGTGGTGGTTGAGTAAAATGTTGTTCTCCACTTACTTCTTTACAATCTAACTTATTGCCAACTTCCAAATCAGGTATTTCTAATTCTTTTTCATTATATCCATAAACTTTTAAAAAACCATCAAAATCTAATTTAGATCCAGATGCTCTAAAAACATAAATTCCATTTACTATATTTAGGGAAATAGTTTTAAATTGTGCAGGGGACATTTGTGAAGCCACAAATCTTCTCCATATTAAGTCATATAACTTGAATTGGTCCTTAGTCAAAGATTCTTCCATTGATTGAGGAGTTCTATAAACTGAAGTAGGTCTAATGGCTTCGTGGGCATCTTGAGACCCTTTTTTCTTATTCTTAGAAAATGTATTCCCTCCATTAGAATACTCTTTACCATAACTTTCATTTATAAAAGTCCTAGAAAGATTAACCGCTTCATCTGATATCCTAATAGAGTCTGTTCTCATATAAGTTATAAGTCCTTCTTTGCCTTGAATTCCTTCATAAAGTTGCTGAGCTAACATCATAGTCTTCTTAGTAGTAAACCCTAACTTTTTAGAAGCCTCTTGTTGTAAAGTACTTGTAGTAAAGGGGTTAAAAGGGTTTCTTTTTTTACTGCCTTTATTTACCTCTCTAACTATATAGTCATTTTCTTTAAGCTCTATTAATACTTTGTCTACCTCTTCCTTACTTGTAAGTTCTAGTTTCTTGTCTTTCTTATCACCAGAAGTTACACCGTAGAAATTACCATCAAAAGTCTTCCTCGCATTTTTAAATTTAGCTCCTATTGTCCAATATTCTTGAGGTATAAAATCGTCAATTTCTTCTTCTCTATCACAAATAAGTTTAACGGCTACAGACTGAACCCTTCCTGCACTAAGACCCTTCCTGATTTTTCTCCATAGTAAAGGACTTATCTTATATCCAACCAACCTGTCTAATACTCTCCTTGCCTGCTGGGCATCCACTAGGTTTCTATCTATCTCTCTTGGATTTTTTATGGCATTTTTAACAGCTTCTTTTGTAATCTCATTAAATTCAACTCTTACCTTATCAGCTTCATCAATATCTAACATGTGGGCTAAATGCCAAGATATAGCCTCGCCCTCCCTATCAGGGTCAGTTGCCAAATATATTTTATCAGCCTTCTTACCTTCAGCCCTTAACTCTTTCATGATGGGCCCTTTTCCTCTTATTGTAATATATTTAGGTTCATAATTATTTTCTATATCAATACCTAGACTACTCTTAGGTAAATCTCTTACATGTCCTACAGAAGCAAGAACTTTGTAATTCCTACCTAATAATTTTCCTATGGTTTTTGCTTTTGCTGGTGATTCAACTATTACTAATTTTTTCGCCAATACTTGCACCTCCATTGCTAATCTAGCATTGAACAAATATGTTTTTTGATATTTCTTTTATGTGGCCCTTTAGCTCCATCTCTGTAATTAGAATATTTAAGTTTGAAATATCCATATTAAGCATATATGATATTTCTTCAGAACTTCTTGGCCCATCTTTTAAAACATTTATAATTAATAACTCATCTGTTGTATATTCAAATAAGTTTAATTGTCTATTTTCAATACTAAGTTCAGGATAATAATCAATTATATCATTTATACCTAGTAATGGTATGGCCCCATCTTGAATTAATTTATTTGTACCCTTGCTAAAAACCGAATTTATATTCCCTGG
>CAZRYA010000027.1:0-12332 GCA_964604235.1 uncultured Tissierellaceae bacterium
ATATTGTATCCTAACCTCTTCGGCTATAGGTCCAAACTCCTCTTTAACTACACCTCTTATGAAACTCAACATCTTATTGGCATCATCAGATGAGGCAGTCTTTCCTGTTCCAATTGCCCATATTGGTTCATAGGCTATAACTAAATCTTTTAAATCTTCAGCTTCTAGCCCCATTAAGCCCTTTAGAACTTGATTTTTCACTACTCTTTCGTGGATGCTATTTTCTCTTTCTTCTAGACTTTCTCCTACGCATAAAATAGGTTTTATTCCCACTTCTAAAGCTTTTTTTATTTTTCCATTAACAATTTCATCAGTTTCATTAAAATATTGTCTTCTTTCAGAATGACCTATTATTACATAGTCAACTCCTATTTCCTTTAGCATATAAGGAGATATTTCACCTGTAAAAGCTCCTTGGTTTTCATAATGCATATTTTGTGCTCCTAGTTTTATATTAGTATCTTTAACCAGTTTTTTTGCTTCACTTAAAAAAGTAAATGGAACACACACAACAGCTTCAACATCTGAGTTTAATTCTAAAGCTTTTATATCCTCTATTAATTGTCTACCTTCACTTATTGTATTATTCATCTTCCAATTTCCTGCAATAATAGGAATCCTCACACAACCACTCCTTATCTATTTGATATGGCTTCTATTCCAGGTAAAAGCTTACCCTCTAATAACTCTAAAGAAGCCCCTCCACCTGTTGATATATGACTAACCTTATTGGCATAACCTGCCTTTTCTATAGCTGCTGCAGAATCCCCTCCACCTACTATTGTAGTTCCCTTAGAATTGGCCAAAGCCTTAGCCACTTCATTGGTTCCGTTAGCAAAGTTTTCCATTTCAAAAACGCCCATAGGCCCATTCCAAACCACTGTCTTTGCCTTCTCAATTTCTGCCTTGAATATATTAATTGACTTAGGCCCAATATCAAGTCCCATCATATCTTGTGGAATACCATCTATGTCAACTACTTTTATATCTGTATCATTTTTAAATTCCCTAGCAGTAACTATATCTATTGGCAGCAATAATTTTACTCCCTTTTCTTCTGCCTTTTTTATCAAGTCCCTTGCTAAATCTATTTTATCTTCTTCCAATAGGGAGTTTCCAATACCATAGCCTTCTGCTTTTAAGAAAGTATAGGCCATTCCGCCTCCAACTATTATAGTATCTGCCTTATTTAATAAGTTTTCTATTACACCTATTTTATCTGAAACCTTAGCCCCACCTAATATTGCAACAAATGGCCTCTCAGGATTTTCTAAAGTTCCTCCCATAACATCAACTTCTTTTTCAACTAAAAGTCCCAAGGCTGATGGCAAATAAGTTGATACTCCAACATTAGAACTATGAGCCCTATGACAAGTTCCGAAAGCATCATTTACATAAATGTCACCTAAACTAGCCAGTTCTTTAGAGAATTCTTCTATATTTTTTTCTTCTTCTGGCCTAAATCTAGTGTTTTGTAAAAGTACAATATCTCCACTTTTCATTTCATTTACCCTATCTAGAACACTTTGACTGACTACCTTGTCGTCATCTAAAAATTCAACATCTTTAGCCAACAATTCTCCTAGCCTTTTAGCCACTGGCTTTAGGGAATACTTTTCACTTGCTTGACCTTTAGGTCTTCCTAAGTGGGACATTAATATTATCTTTGCCCCCTTATCTAGTAGGTATTCTATTGTTGGCAGTGAAGACTTTATTCTAATATCATCTGTTATATTTAAAGCTTCGTCCATAGGTACATTAAAATCACATCTTACAAGTACCTTTTTGCCCTCAAAATCAAAATCCTTCAATCTTTTTTTATTTAACATCAGAGTCACCTTCATCTTAATATTTTTTTTAGTCGGGTCCAAGGACCCGACTAATTATTTTTTATTATTCTTTTGATGCTACAAACTTAGCTAAATCAACAACTCTTTCTGAGTATCCCCACTCATTGTCGTACCAAGATACAACCTTAACCATATTGTCAATTACCATAGTAGATAGGCCATCAACGATTGATGATCTACCATCTTTAATATAATCAGATGATACTAGTGGTTCGTCTGAATATCCTAAGATACCTTTTAATTCATTTTCACTTGCCTCTTTTAAAACCTTATTTACTTCTTCAGCTGTAGTATTTTTCTCTACTTCATAAACAACATCTACCATTGATACTGTTGGAACTGGAACCCTTACTGAGAATCCGTTTAACTTTCCTTTTAGCTCTGGAAGAACTAAGGAAACTGCTGCTGCTGCTCCAGTTGTTGTAGGAATAATATTTGCTGCTGCTGCCCTAGCACGTCTTAAATCACTATGTCTCTTATCTAATATTTCTTGGTCATTTGTATAAGCATGAATTGTTGTCATCAAGCCTTTGTTTATACCAAACTTCTCTAATATTACCTTTGAAACTGGTGCTAAACAGTTAGTTGTACAAGATGCATTTGAAATTATATTGTGATTATCTTTATCGTATTTATCGTCATTTACACCTAAAACGATTGTTATATCTTCACCCTTAGCTGGAGCTGTAACTATAACTTTTTTTGCTCCTGCATCTATATGCTTCTGAAGACCTTGTCTATCCCTAAAAGCTCCTGTTGAATCTATAACTAATTCTACTCCTAAGTCTTTCCATGGAATTTCGGAAGGATCTCTATGGGCTATAACTTTAATTAATTTACCATTTATCATAAAACCTTCTTGAACAACTTCAATAGTTCCATTAAATTTACCGTACATAGTATCATATTTAAATAAATGGGCTAAATCATTTAAGTCTCCTGAGGCATTTAAGGCAACTATTTCAATTTCATCTTGGCTTCCTTCTGCATAAGCCCTTAAAACATCCCTACCTATTCTTCCGAAACCACTTAATCCTACTTTCATTGACATACAAATTCCTCCTAAATATTATTTACATTAGTCTTGTATATAAATATTTCAGTACCTCCTCCTCATAGAGGAAGATAAAATATTTAATTCTGTTCTGTATTTTGCTACTGTTCTTCTTGATATATCGATTCCTTTTGTATTTAAAATATCAGCAATCTTTTGATCGCTATAAGGTTTCTTTGTATCTTCCTCTTCTACTAGGCTCTTTATCATAGATTTTATACTAGTAGAAGATATGTCTCCCTCACTTCCTAGATAACCTGAACTGAAAAAATACTTAAGTTCAAATAGACCTCTTGGAGTTTGGACATATTTTCCACTTGTAGCTCTTGAAATAGTGGACTCATGCATATCTATATCTGCTGCCACTTCTTTTAAAGTCAAAGGCTTTAAAGCTCTTTCACCTTCTTCAAAAAATTCAAGTTGAAATTTTAAAATAGACTCTATTACTTTTCTTATAGTTGACCTTCTCTGTTCTATACTCCTAATAACCCACATGGCCCTATTGAATTTCTCATTTAAAAACTCTACTACCTTTTCATCATTACCTGTACTTAATAGGTCCCTGTAGTGGTTATTAATATTTAATCTTGGCCCTGTTACATCATTTATTATAACTTCATATTTTCCATCAACTAATTTAATCTCAGCATCAGGACTTACATACTTGGTTTCAAGGCAATCATTAGATATAGAACTCCCTGGTCTTGGTACTAGTGTCCTAATATAATCCAATCCTTCTTCAACTTTATCAATACTTATATTTAAATCCTTAGAGATTTTCTGAATCCTATTATAAGACAGGTCTTCTAAATGGCCTTCAATTATATCTACTACAAATTCTTCAGCATCATTTCTATCCCTAAGTTGAATCAATAAACATTCTTTTAAATCCCTTGCTCCTACTCCTATAGGTTCAAATTTTTGAATTTCAGCTAAAACATAGTCTAATTCTTCTATCTCAAACTTCCATTCCTCTCCTATGTCACTTAAGTCTCTAAGCAAATAACCATTTTCATCTAGGCTAAGTATAAGAACTTGTCCTATCTTATATTGCCTTTCTGATAATTTTATGGTTCCCAGCTGCTCCATTAAATACTCATACAAAGTAGGCTCATCTGTTATAAAAGATTCATAATTATATTCTTCTGTATTTCTATCATATTGAACTTTATAACTATTGTCATCATATTTCTCAAAATACTCTTTCCAGTCTACTTCTGGTTCCTTTTCATATTTTTCAATATCAAAGGTTTCCATGACAGGCTCAACTGATTCTAGCATAGGATTTGCCTCTAATTCATTAGCTATATAATCCTTAAGTTCCAAACTATTAAATTGTAGTAATTCTATTGCTTGCCTCAGTTCTGGCGTCATAATAAGTTTTTGGGACTGTTCAAGAGTAAGATCATAACTTAGTTTCATATAAACTCGCTCCTTCTAATACAATAGTCCTCTCTATTATACCAGATGTTTTCTAAACTACAAAAACAACTACTCATTTAAATTAATTCTTTTCATACGATTCTCCATTGGCTGCTGGTCCATTTCCTTCTCCAACAAATAATACTAAGGCCAATAGGGTAATTAAATATGGGGCCATGTCCAATATCTTATGGGGAATATTTATACCACTTGACATTAGGTAGACTGACAAGCCCTGGGATGCACCAAATAATAAACAAGCAAGCAAGGCTCCCTGCGGCTTCCATTTACCAAATATCATAGCTGCTAGAGCAATAAAACCCTGACCTGAAATCAAAGTAACCCTATAATTAGAAACTACTGCTATACTCATTGCAGCCCCACCAAAACCTGCCATTATTCCAGATAGGAATACTGCTATATATTTTGTTCTATTCACGTTTACTCCTAGTGTATCCGCTGCCTTAGGGTGTTCTCCAACTGACCTTATCCTTAGGCCAAGTTTTGTTTTGTATAACAAAAACCAAAAAACAAAAACTAAGACAAAAGCTAGGTAAACTGTATCATATTGATTAAAAACATTATTTAAAAAATTGTTGCTAAATACTCCATTTAAACTCCTTGGTATCTTTGCATCTACTGGTATAGGCTTAGTCATTGCAGCCCCATCAAAGAATATCCTACTTAAAAACAGGGCAAGTCCTGGCCCTATAAAGTTAATAGCAATACCTGAAATTATATGGTCTGCTGAAAAAGTTATACAGGCAAGACCATGTAGTAATGCCAAAACCCCTGCTGCCAGTCCTGCTGCTAAAAAAGCAATCCACGGACTTTGATAATAGTATCCAACTGCAGCTCCCACAAAGGCTCCAAAAGTCATCATACCTTCAAGTCCAATGTTTACAACTCCAGCATTTTCTGAAATAACTCCTCCTAAAGCTGTATATATTAATGGAGCTGAATACATAAGAGTAATTCCTAATATAATTCCTATGTTATTTATCATGTTACTCAACCCCTCTTTTTTTATTCAATTTATTTGCTATTACTTGGAATAATTTAGGCATAGCTACAAAGAATACTATTATACCTACTATTATGCTTATAATCTCTGATGGTGCCTGTAAAACTGATGAATTCAGCTTTGCTCCACCATAGTTTAATCCTCCAAATAATAAGCCTGATGCTATTACTGCAATAGGGTTGTTACCTGCTATTAAAGATACTGCCATTCCGTCAAATCCATAACCTTCAGTTGCTGCCAATATACTCACCTGACTGCTAACTCCTAAGACTTGAATTGCTCCTGCTAGGCCTGATATAGCTCCTGCTATCATCATAGACCTCAATATATTTTTCTTAATATCTATACCACCATATTCCGCTGCATCTTTGTTATATCCTACAGCCTTAAGTTCATATCCTAGGGTTGTATTTTTTAAAATATACCATATTAATATTGCCAGTATTACTGCTATTATAAAGCCAAAGTTTACTGGCGCCTTAAAAAAGTCTTGTAAAAATGGCTTAGTTGATAAAAAAGCCCTTCCCCCTTCAGACCTTTTCCAAGTCTGGAGTATTCTTATACTTGCACTATCCAGTATTTTATAAGAAGCATCTGAATTTGGCTTTCTAAAAAAAGTAAATGTTAAAAAATAATTATTTAAGTGTAGGGCTATCCAGTTTAACATAATAGAAGTTATAACTTCATTTATTCCCCTTCTAGCCTTTAAAAAACCTGCAATTCCTGCCCAAATAGCTCCTGCCATAGCTCCAATGGCCATAGCCACTATTGGATGAATAATAGGTGGTAAATTCAACTTATAACCTGCAATTGTTGCAAATAATGACCCTATTATAAATTGCCCCTCTGCCCCTATGTTAAATAAACCTGTTTTAAAGGCAAAGGCCACTGATAACCCAGTAAGTATAATTGGCGTTGACCTAGTTATTACATAGGATATATCCTTACCACTACCAAATATACCTTCAAATATTATTCCATAGGCTTGAAGTGGATTATAACCTGCTATCAGTAAAAGTATTCCCCCAACTAATAAGCCTAAAATTATGGATAATATGGTAGTTACTAGCCTATTCATTTTCTTCATTATTCACACCTCCTGCCATAAGTAAACCTATTTTGTTTTCATCTGCATCTTTTCCATCTATTACATCTACAATTTTACCTTCATAAATAACTGCTATTCTATCAGAAACATTTATTATTTCATCTAATTCAAAGGATATTAGAAGTACTGACTTACCATCATTTCTCTGCTTAACCAAATACTTATGAACATATTCTATTGCACCAACATCAAGTCCCCTTGTAGGCTGTGCTGCTATTAATACATCTGGATTATTAAAAATCTCACGGGCTATTATTACCTTTTGTTGATTTCCACCAGACATTTGTCCCGATAATTTTTCAGGATCTGTTGGCCTTATATCAAATTGTTCGATTAGTTTCTTAGCATGTTCTCTTATTTTTATGTGGTCTAATATGCCTTTTTTAGAAAAAGGTTCCTTGTAGTAATTTTCAAGTATCATATTTTCTTTTATAGAAAACTCCAATACTAAACCTCTTTTTTGTCTATCTTCAGGTATAGTTCCTATTCCCGAATTTATTATATCAAAAGGTGTCCTATTGGTAATGTCTTCCCCATTTAAAGTTACACTTCCTGACTCAATATGCCTAAGTCCTGTTATGGCTTCAATTAATTCAGATTGTCCATTTCCATCTATCCCTGCAATCCCTAGTATTTCTCCTCTTTTAAGTTGTAAATTAAGTCCCTTTACAGCTTCTAACTTCCTATTATCTTTCACTACTATATTATCGATTTTAAATACTTCATTACCTGGTTCTAAATCTTCTTTTTCTACCTTAAAGTTTACTTCACGTCCCACCATCATTTCTGCCAGTTGCCTTTCAGAAACATCGGCTACATTTACAGTAGCAATTTTTTCTCCACGTCTTATAATTGTACACTTATCAGCAGCGGCCTTAATTTCTTTTAGTTTATGAGTTATTATTATTATAGTCTTCCCTTGGTCTGATAAAGCTCTTATGGTTTTCATCAATTCGTCTATCTCTTGAGGTGTAAGTACTGCTGTTGGCTCATCTAATATTAGTATTTCTGCCCCCCTATAAAGGGCTTTTAATATTTCAACTCTCTGCTGCATACCTACTGATATATCCATTATCTTCGAATCAGGATCTACATGAAGTCCATAAGTATCTGATAGGTCTTTTACTTTTTTCCTTGCCAAATCTATGTCCAATTTCCCCATCTTAGTAGGTTCCATTCCTAAAATAATGTTTTCTACCACTGTGAAAGTATCCACTAACATAAAATGTTGATGAACCATTCCTATTCCATGCTTAATTGCAATATTTGGGTTGGTTATATCTACTTTTTCTCCATTTAAAAAAATATCACCTGATGTAGGTGTATAAAGACCATATAAGATATTCATAAGAGTAGATTTCCCCGCACCATTTTCTCCTAGGAGAGCGTGTATTTCACCTTTATCCACTTCTAAATCTATATTATTATTGGCTATAAAGCTAGCAAATTTTTTTGTTATCTTCTTCATTTCTATTAACTTATTTGATTTATTGTCTGTAGTCAACAGAATTCCCTCCTATTTAGACTTAATCAGCTCAGACTAATGCCTGAGCTGATTTGATTTTTATAAGTTTGATTTAAATTCTTCAAAAGTATCATCAGTTCTTGGAACTTCTATCGTTCCTGAAATGATATCTTCTTTTAATTTAGGAATAACTTCTAATATTTCTGGCCTAACATTTTTATCTGATGTTGGTGCAATATCAACTGCTCCATCATTTTCAAGTCCATAAACTACAACTGTTCCACCTTCAAATTTTCCTTCTTGTATATCTTTAGCAACATTATAAACAGCTACGTCAACACGTTTCATAGCTGATGTTAAAACGTTATCTGGTGCTAGGTCATTTTGGTCTCTATCTACTCCAATAGCCCATTTTCCTTGCTCTTTAGCTGCTTCAATAACTCCATCACCAACTCCACCTGCTGCGTGGAATACTACGTCAGCACCTTGTTGATACATATTTTGAGCTATTGCTTTACCCTTAGCTGAATCTGTAAAAGATGCAGCATATTGAACCATGATTTCAATTTCTTTTCCATCTTCTTTAGCAGCATATAAAACTCCTGCCTTATATCCACTTTCAAAAGCTTTAATTACATCTCCTTCAATACCACCAACGAATCCAACCTTGTTAGTTTCAGTTGTCTTACCTGCAATATATCCTACTAAGAATGATGATTGTTCATCTTTAAATAGGATAGATACTAAGTTTTCTGGTACTTGCTCATAAGCATAGTCTACTATACCAAATTTAACATCAGGGTTATCAAGTGCTGCTGATTCAGTAGCATCTGCTAGTTTGTAACCAACTCCCCAAATTAAATTGTTACCAGCGTCTAATAGCGTTTCAAAGTTTGGCTCATAATCTGCTGTTTGAGTTGACTCTTGGTAAGAAGATTTAACTCCTTCTATTTCTTCCTCTGCTCTTTGAAGTCCTTCCCAAGCTGATTGGTTAAATGATTGGTCATTTACTCCACCCTCATCAGTTACCATTGCAACTTTTAATTCACTTGCAGTTTCTGTAGTTTCCTCAGATCCTGTTTCTGTAGCTGGATCTTCTGTAGCTGGTGTTTCAGTTTTCTTACCCCCACATGCTGTTAAAGCTAAAGTTAATATTAACATTAACGCAACAATAGAAAATTTTCTCTTCATTTGAAATCCTCCTTAAAATTTTAAAAAATATTTTATTTGGTTCAAAATTTATTAACCATATACATTAAATTATATAGGATTTATTTTTAAATATCAATGGTAAAATCCCTTATTATTAGTTAAGTTCACATTTTAAGTTTTAGGGAACAACACAGAATTTTCCCAATTATTCAAAATTTGCTTCTATATACTTTTCCGCACTAATTGCTGCTATAGCTCCATCTGCAGCTGCTGTTACTACCTGCCTAACCATTTTCACCCTATTGTCTCCTGCTGCATATACACCTTGGATATTTGTATTCATATTATCGTCTGTTACTATATATCCTTTTTCCATATCAATAAGCTCATTGAATAAGCCTGTACTAGGAATAAATCCAATATATACAAATACCCCTATAGGTCCTATTTCACCTGAATCAACAAGAGTCACCTGGCCTGTTTTTGTATTTTCTAAAGTAAGTTTTTCCAGCATCATATTTCCTTCCATTTTTTTAACTACTGTATCCCACATGAATTCTATTTTTTCGTTGGCAAAGGCCTTCTCTTGAATTGACTTTGCTGCCCTTAATTCATCTCTTCTGTGAACTATAGTAACCTTCTTAGCAAACTTAGATAAGAAAATAGCCTCTTCCACAGCTGCATCTCCTCCTCCAATTACAAAGGTTTCTAGATCTTGGAAAAAAGGACCATCGCAAGTTACACAATATGAAACACCTCTTCCTGTAAACTCTTCTTCTCCTGGAACTCCCATAGGTCTAGAAACTGCCCCCGTTGCAATAATTACAGTCTTTGCTTGATAACTATCTTTTTGTCCTACTAGGCTCTTTATTTTTCCTGAAAAATCTATTTCTAATATTTCATCACTTACTTTTTTAACCCCAAAGCTTTCTGCCTGGTCTACCATTCTAGCTATTAGTGATGGCCCTGATGCATTTTCAATTGATCCTGGATAGTTTTCAACTTCATTAGTTCCAGATATTTGCCCTCCATCTACACCCTTTTCTATTATTAAAGTATTTAATCTTGCCCTAGATGCGTATAAGCCTGCCGATAAACCTGCTGGACCTCCACCTACTATAACTACATCATAAATCATTTTAACTCCTCCTCTTATTTTGATAAATTTCCTACAAATAGCAAAATGGGGTAAGGAAATCATATGATTTACTTACCCCATTTATCTCTTAAAATAACATATACGTTCTGCCTCATAATACTTAAAGTCTATGTTTATACACAACATACTGCTATAATATTTCTAACACTGTACTAATATTGTAATATAAATTTGCAATATATACAACCCTTTTTTATAATTTATTGATTTTCTTCATCCAAAGCATACATAGCTATATTAGATGAGTGGTCTGATATCCTTTCTAAATTACTTATAGCATCTAAAAATAAGACTCCTGGCCCTGTTAAACACTGGCCATTATTCAACCTATCAATATGATTTTTTCTATTTATCTTTTCTAATTTATTTACTTCAGCTTCAATTTCTAATACCTCTTTTGATAAACTAGTGTCTTCTTCATTAAAAGATTGGATAGCTTTTTTGAATCCATCTTCACACTTAGAAAACATTACTCCTAGTTCTTCTATTGCATCTTCAGTAAAGTTTAGGTCATCCTTAGCTTTTAGCTCTGCTAATTCTGCTATATTTTCCGCATGGTCTCCAACCCTTTCAATATCATTTACAATATATATTAGGTTGTTTAAATGACTGTGTTGTTCTGAAGATAGGGGTGCCTTAGATAATTTTACTAGGTATTCTGTTATTTCTTTTTCTAAAGTATTGATATGCTGTTCTTGGTCTACTACTATTTCCATTTCTTCTGCATTACCTTCTATTAGGGCAATTTCTGATTTCTTTAAGTTGTCTAAAACCATTTCAGACATCCTAACTACTTCTTTGTCAGCCAATCCTATAGCTATTGATGGTGTCTCTAAAATCCTATCATCTAGGAATTTAGCCTCTCCTTCTTTTATATCTTCTCCAGGAACTAAGAATTCTGCCGCCTTAACTAATAAACCTGCAAATGGCAATTGTATAAGCACATTTATTATATTAAATAAAGAATGGGAATTGGCTATTTGTCTAGGTATATCATTTGGAGACATTTTTACTACTAAATTTTGAATAGGCATTCTAAGTACTGTCATAAATATAATAGTTCCTACTAAGTTGAATAAAAAGTGTATTATAGCTGCCCTTTTAGCCGTTTTATTAGCCCCAATGGATGATATCATCGCAGTGGTTGTAGTTCCTATATTTTCACCAAATAGTATAGGAAAAGCTATGTTCATAGTAATCAAGCCTTGACTAGCTAAAGCTTGTAATAGTCCAATAGAAGCACTACTAGACTGAACTATAGTTGTAAGTCCAAGTCCTACAAGAGCTGCCAATATCGGGTTGTTTAATTTTACCATTATATTGGTAAACATAGGGTTATCTACCAGTGGCTTAAGTCCTCCACCCATCATATCCATACCTATAAACAAGATACCAAATCCAATAAGTATTTCTGCTATATTTTTTGATTTTTTCTTAGAAGAAGATAACCATAAGGCTACCCCTACTATTACTGCTATCGGTGCATAATCAGTCAAGTTAAAAGCTATCAATTGGGCAGTTACAGTGGTACCTATATTTGCCCCCATTATAACTCCTACCGCTTGTGTCAATGTCATTATTCCAGCATTTACAAAACCTATAACCATAACTGTTGTAGCCGAACTACTTTGGACTATCATAGTTACAAGGGCCCCTACTAGTACTCCCATTATCCTATTGTTAGTAAGTACTTCAATTAACTTTTTCAACTTATTTCCTGCTACTTTTTGTAGCCCCATTCCCATTATATTCATTCCATACAAAAACAGACCAAGTCCTCCCAAGACCGGTAATGCTATATCCATAATAGTACCTCCATTTTATTTTTTATTTATAGAAAAGGATAAGCTAGTTGTCTATACGCTTCATAGACTATTATATTAACTGAATTAGCTAAATTCAGAGATCTTTTTAAGTCTTCTCTCATAGGTATTTTTATACCAGTGCCCCTTCCGTTTTCTAATATTTCCATAGGTAAACCTTTGGTTTCCTTACCAAAGACAAAGAAACTTTCGTCTTCATATTCTACCTGTGTATGATATTTTTCTGCCTTAGTAGTAGCATAAAAAAACTTACCTTTGGGGTACTTTTTTAAGAC
>CAZRYA010000028.1:0-244 GCA_964604235.1 uncultured Tissierellaceae bacterium
TAATTTAAGATTAATTTAAGTAAACTTACTTAAAATGGGTATAAATAATTTGAGGTGACATGATGGAGACTATTTATAAGTTTGACGATTTTATACATATGGACAGGCAGATTAAGCTTATGTGGAATATAAAAGATCCTGAAAAAACCAGTTTGTTTTTAATAAATGATGGTGATATGTTTGATAGGATAGAAAATAATGTACTAGGTAAGATAAGGGACAATATAGACAATGTGGTAATCTG
>CAZRYA010000028.1:254-12227 GCA_964604235.1 uncultured Tissierellaceae bacterium
TACACTCCATGGAAGTCTGATGACCTTGGTATAAAGGTTAAATATTTCCCGGGAAATGGAGATGGATATTTGGGTTATGTCTTTAGGAAACTTGTACCAAGGATAGAAAGCAAAATAAATATGAGGATTAAAGATGGGAATATATTTATGGCAGGAGCTTCACTTGGTGGACTTATATCAACCTATGCCATGTTTAAGTATCCTAAGGAAATAGGGGGAGGAATATTCATATCATCTTCCTACTGGTATCCAAATTTTGTAGACTATGTTAAGGCAACTGACCTAGACCTAGAGGATAAGCTTATCTATATTGATATTGGAAGTAAGGAATCACCATCTAAAATAACCTTAAATAAAAGTATAGTTTCAATTACTGAAGATATGGTAGGCTTGTTTTTAGATAAAAATTTAAAATATGAAAATATATATTTTATAATCCAAGATGACATGGAACATAGGGAATCTTATTTCATTGATAGGATTTATGATGGAATATTATTTATATATAATAAAATGAAAAAGGGGGACTAGTGATGTTTGATAGAAAACTCTATAAAGAAGAAGCAAAAAGTTTTTTAAAGAAACATTATTGGAAGGCATTTATAGTTACTTTAATTTTAGGATTATTAGTAGGAGGTAGGGGAAGAGCTGTAACATCAGGAGTTGACCAGCTACCTTTAGATGGATATTATAAAGAGTATGGCTATGAATCTGCTTTAGAAGATAGTTATTATGAATTTAAGGAAGAAGTAAGAAATATTGGACCTTTTATGAAGGTTGCTTTAGCAGGACTGGGGGCATTTGCAATAATATTCAGTATAGTTGCATCAATAATATCAACAATAATAGATGTTGGAGGTGCCAAGTTCTTCGTTGAAGGTATAAGGGGAGATGCAAATATTGGCTATTTAGGATTTCCATTTGGTGGAGCTAGACTTTGGTCTGTATTTATAACTCAATTTTTAGTTAAATTCTATACTTTCTTATGGACCCTACTTTTTATAATACCAGGAATAATAAAATCCTATGAGTATTCTATGGTTAAGTACATTAAGGCGGATAATCCTGAATTAAACACTAAGGAATCCATTGCTTTAAGTAAAAAGTTAACTCATGGCCATAAGATGGATTTATTTGTATTAGACCTATCTTTTATAGGTTGGTTGCTATTAGGTGGAATGGCTTGTGTAGTTGGAGTTCTATTCGTAACACCATATATCCATAGTACTTGGGCAGTAGCTTATAATAAGTTAAGAGCTAACTATGAAGGTAAAGAAATAGGTGGAATGACAGCAGAAGCATTTTAGGAGGTAAAGATGGACTTTTGTGCAAGTTGTAAAATATCCCTAGGGCAAGGCGAAGTTCCAATATTCTCAGGCTTAAATGATGAAGAATTAGAAAGTTTATCTAGTCTTATTAGGCATGAAAACTATCGAAAATCTGATATGATTTTTAGTCAAGGAGAATTGGCCAATAAACTTCGAATAGTCCACAAGGGTGCAATTAAGTTGTTTAGTTACACAGTTGATGGAAAAGAACAAATCTCTGATATAGTAAGGGTTGGAGATTTCACAGGGGAAATGGATTTATTTAATGATGGCCTATATAGCATAAATGGAGCAGCTATTGAAGATTCATTAATATGTAGTATTGACAGGGAAAGTATATATAACCTTATACTGAAAAAACCAGAAATTGCTATAAAAATCTTAAGTGCAATGAATAAAAAAATGGCAAACTTAAGAGGACTTGCCCAAAATTTAGCTACAAATAGCAGTCAGTCTAGACTAGTTAATATGATTCTAAGCTTATATGAAGATAACAATTTCAATGAGGAAATAGATTTACAATTATCTAGGGAGGATATGGCAAACTATTGTGGACTAACTAGGGAAACTGTAAGTAGAAAACTAATAGAACTTAAGCGGGAAGGTCTTATAGACTTGGTTGGTAATAGGAAAATACTAATAAAAAATTTAGAAGCTTTGAAAACTTATATATAATAAAAAAATTTGATTTGAATCACATAAGAAAAAACCTTCCTAGGATATAATTAACTTATATTAACTAGGGAGGTTTTATTATGGAAAATAAAATAGATAAAAATATTAGTTTAGGGCATTTAGTAACGATATATCCTCCAGTAACAGAAATGTTAAATCAACATAAGATAGATTATTGTTGTGGTGGAGATATGACTTTAGAAGATGCACTTAGGGAAAAGGGTATAAATGTAAATCTTGTTTTACCTATATTAAAGGCTAAGATTAAAAAGTATGAAAGTTCTTCAAAAAAAGAAATTCAATACGATAGCTTGTCCAATGAAGACCTAATAGATCTAATAATAAGTGACCACCATGTAAAAGAACTTAAGCTAATAGATGAATTAGACCTATTAATTAAGAAGATATTTAAGGTTCATTATGATGAAGATGGGGAAAATTTGGGGAAATTATACAGGGTTTTTTCAGATATGAAAAAGGATTTAGAATATCATTTTATAATTGAAGAAAGAGACTTATTTCCCAGGATTATAGATGGAGAAGCAGGTATTTATGACTTACTTTTAAAGCTAGAAGAGGACCATGATACAGTAGGGGATTTTATTAAAGAGATACAGGCTATAACCAATGACTTTACACCAGGTGCCTATGCTTGTCCTAGTGTTATAGTAACTTATGATAAGTTAAAAGAATTGACAGAAGATATATTTCTTCATATTCATAAAGAAAATAGCATACTATTTCCAAGATTAAAAGAAGACAAGTTTGAGGCAGAAGATGAAAAATTAGAGTATAGAAAATTAGCTATAAAGAACATAATAAAGAGACTTCATCATGGGGAAAGTGTTGAAGATGTTAAGGATGAATTTAACAATAGTCTAGCTCACGTTTCTGCAAGGGAAATTGCCGATGCAGAGAGGGCCTTAATCCTAGATGGTTTTCCAGTGGAGGAAATCCAAAGCTTATGCAATGTCCATGCTGAGGTTTTTCAGGGAAGTATTGAAGAAATCCATGGAAGACCCTTAAATAAGATTCCAGGCCATCCAGCCTTTGTCTTAGGGGCTGAAAACATGGGAATAAGGAAGTTCATCAGTGAGAAGTTAATTCCAGCCTATGAAGCCTATAAGTTGGGTAAAGAAAATAATTTTAAGCTTAGGATGGAAGAACTTAGAAAAATAGACAAGCATTATGCAAGGAAGGAAAATTTACTATTTCCCTACTTGGAAGACAAGGGTATAAGTGCTCCACCAAAAGTAATGTGGGCAGTAGATGATGATATTAGGGCTTTAATTAAGTCTATAATATTAGATTTAGACCAGGGGAAGGAAGCTTTTGAAGTAATCAAGGCAACGGATTGTCTATTAAATGAAATTGAAAGTATGATAGTTAAAGAGGATAGCATATTAATGCCCCTATTACTTGAAAATATTACTGATGACCAATGGTTGATAATAGCAAGGGAAAGCAGAGAAATTGGCTATGTGTTCAATGGAGGAATAGAGGGGGGATCCCCATCAGACAGCGAAAATTGGATAACAAGTAAGAGTAAAAAACAGCCAGCTTTAGAAGATAGTAAGCCACAAGCTAGCATAAGCTTACCAAGTGGATATTTTAATCTTAATGAGCTAGAAAGTTTATTGAATACATTACCTTGTGACATAACCTTTGTTGGTGCTGATGGGAGGGTTCATTATTTTTCAGAGAACCCTAATAGAGTTTTTCCAAGAACTAGAACTATTATAGGTAGGGATGTTAATAATTGCCATCCTCCAAAAAGTTTGCACATGGTAGAGAAGATTATAGAGGACTTTAAAAATGGTCTCAAATCAAATGAGAGTTTTTGGATAAACAAAGGAGATATTTTTATCCTAATAAGGTATTATGCCCTTAGGGATGAGCATGATGAGTATTTAGGCGTACTTGAAGTTACAGAAGAAGTGGGAGCTATTAGAAATTTACAAGGAAGTAAGACCTTGTTAGATTAGAATTAGAAGGCCATCTATTTAAAATAGGGGCCTTTTTTTCTTATATGTATGAAAGAACTTTCATTTTATACTATAATGAAAGTATAGATTTAATGAGGAGAATAATATGGAGAAAAGATATAATACTTTAAATAATTACTTAAAGGAAGAGTTTGGAGAGAAGGTTATGAAGTTGTCCTTGGACGGTGGCTTTACTTGCCCCAATAGGGATGGAAGTATTGGTAATAAGGGTTGTATATTTTGTGGTGAGGAAGGGTCAGGAGAGTTTGCAGGAAACAGGGAGGAACCAATAGGAGACCAAATGAACCAACAAAAAAAACTATTAGCTAGAAAGTGGAAGGGGAATAAGTATATAGCTTATTTTCAAAATTTCACAAATACCTATGGAAGTGTGGATAGGCTTAGAAAACTATATTTTTCTGCCCTTGAAGAAGAGGGTGTTGTAGGCCTAGCCATAGCCACTAGACCAGACTGTATAGATGAAGAAATTATAGAACTTTTAAAGGAAGTGAATAAGTCGACTTATTTGTGGATAGAACTTGGACTTCAAACAATTAATCCACAAGTGGCTAAGCTAATCAGAAGGGGTTATGATTTAGAGCTTTATGATAGGGCTGTTAATAGGCTTAGAGATAGTGGTATAAGGGTGGTTACCCATGTGATAGTAGGCCTACCAAATGAAAGTAGGTCGGATATACTCGATACTATTAGCTATATTGGAGGGACAAGTACTTGGGGTATAAAGCTCCACTCCCTATACATCCAGAAGGGGACTGACCTATATGACTATTATTTAAAGGAGCCTTTTCCCATTATGACTAGGGAAGAATATGTAAGCTTAATAGTGGATGGCCTAGAATTAATACCTAAAGAAATGGTTGTTCATAGGGTTACAGGTGATGGTAAAAGGTCCCTTTTACATAAGCCTGAATGGAGCTTGGATAAGTTAAGGGTAATATCTATGATAGATAGGGAATTTAAGTTAAGAGATTCCTACCAGGGTTTAAAATACAATAGTTAGGATAAAAGGAGGTTCTTTTTTAGGAACTTTCTTTTATTTTTATATATTTAAGATAGGTCTTAAGAAAGTCTTAAGAATTTATATAGATATTTATTAATATTTATAGAGTATTATTTATATAGTGGGATTTAGGTGTGATATAATATTTCTAAATATGGAGGTGGTTAGGTGAATATCTTAGTATGTGATGATGATAAGGAAATAGTAGAGGCCATAAGTATATACTTGGGAAATGAAGGCTATAATATAATCAAGGCCTATGACGGATTAGAGGCACTTAATAAATTAAAAGACCATGAGATGCATTTAATTATAATAGATATAATGATGCCAAAGATGGATGGTATTAGTGCAACTATGAGAATTAGGGAGGATAAAAACATACCCATAATAATTTTATCAGCAAAGTCTGAGGACACAGATAAAATTATAGGATTAAATATGGGGGCTGATGATTATGTTACTAAACCCTTCAATCCTTTAGAACTTATTGCCAGAGTAAAGTCTCAACTAAGGAGATATACGAATTTAGGCAGTATGGAGAAGAAGGAAAATTACTATAAGACTGGTGGACTAGAGCTAGATGATAGTGAAAAACGAGTTTTTGTAGACGGAGATGAGGTTTATCTAACACCTGTCCAATATAAAATCTTAAAGTTTTTAATAAGTGATCTGGGTAGGGTTTATTCAATAGACCAAATATATGAAAATGTTTGGGAAGAAGAAGCCTATAATCCAGAAAATACTGTTGCAGTTCATATTAGAAATATTAGAGAAAAAATTGAAATCAACCCTAAAGAACCCAAATACTTAAAGGTGGTGTGGGGCGTTGGATATAAAATCGAAAAAATTTAATGCAGAAAAATGTATAAGCCTGTTTATTATAGTATTTAGCATATGTAGTCTTTTTGGTATAAATATTATGCTAAAGTCTAGTGTAGATTTAATATCTGGACCAAAGCTAACGGCAAATAAATATGTTGAAATAGAGAGGTAGAGAGATGAAAGAGAATCTTAAAAATGGTTTTTATTCCATATATACAAAGATTATTTTATTTATTATTGTGGTTTTAAGTTTTTCATTTTTGGTTTTGAATACCCTAGAGCTTATGGAAAATATAAGTGGGAGAATAGAGGTAGTTGACCAAGAAAATTATTATGAAAGCTATGATTATCTTTGGGATATAATGGACACTATAAATGATTATAAAGAATTAAACCTAAATTATGTGAATGAAGATAATATAAAAAATGGTAAAACTGCAAGCGATATTAGAATTAGAGACCTTATGGTGAGTAGATATGACCATAAATATACAGAAGAGTATGAGTATAGTGGAGAAGACTCTGTGGAGGAAGATCCCTTTAAAAATGTAGTCTTCTTTGAAAAATCTGACCAAGAAATTGAGAAGATAAAGGCTGGAATTAGGGAGGAAATAATAAATAAAGACCTAAAAAAATATAAAATACTTAAGGAAAAATTAAGTAGAAAAGAAGGCATTTATTTATATGGAGTAGTTGGAGAAAAAAACTATGGGAACATAAAAAGTTTCAATACAAGTGATTATGCAGCCTACATTCAGATGGATGGAATCAATGTAGTGGTGGAACCACATTCAGAATTAGTCCAAGAAAAATTAAGTAACTTTAACCATAATCAAATGGACCTACTAACAGAAAAGATAAGTGTTGGATTTACAGATGACTATATAAATCCTAGAGTAGATAAGTGGAAGCAGGATAGGGCATATGCCATAGATGGCTTTAAGCTACTAATACTTGTCTTTCTCATTTTAGGAATAAGTTTTATACTATTAGTTGTAATAATAGGCAGGACAAGTAAGGGAAGTAAGGATATTCACTTAAACTTTTTTGATAGGATGTTTAATGAGATAAAATTGACTTTGGCCATATGCACAATGGTCCTTTGGGTAGAGTCAACCTATAGGATGAATTCTTACTACTTGAAGGTACCCTATACAATAGGTCTAGCAGCCTTAGGTCTATTAACAGTCCTATCTATGATTAAGGATATAAAATACAGGAGATTTCTAAAAAATTCGTGTATATACTATATCTTAAGTAGGATATTTGATATATTTAAAGGAATATATACAAGTGGAAGCCGTGGTTTTAAGATTTTGATATTGGTAGTTATATATAATGGACTAGTCTTATTGACCTTCTTTATGTTTCCAATAACTATGATAATAGCAACCTGGTTAATTTTAAAGAAATTGAAAGACTACTTTAAGATTAAGGATGGGGTAGAGGAAATTAGAACAGGGAATACTGATTTTAAGATAGCTATTGAAAAAAATGGTAGCCTAAAAGAATTGGCAGATGACATAAATACCATAAGTGATGGATTAAATGAGGCCATAGATAAGGAACTTAGAAGTGAAAGGCTTAAAAATGAGTTGATTACTAATGTTTCCCATGATATAAGGACTCCTTTAACCTCAATAATAACCTATTCAGACCTTTTGGAAAAAGAAGAAGACCTAGATAAGATAAGGGAATATAGTAGGGTCATTCAAGAAAAATCTGCCAGATTAAAGTTATTGACAGATGACCTATTTGAGGCATCTAAGATAAATAGCGGAAATATTCCAGTAGACTTGGAAAAG
Organism: uncultured Tissierellaceae bacterium; assembly: GCA_964604235.1. GTDB lineage: Bacteria > Bacillota > Clostridia > Tissierellales > Tissierellaceae > CAZRYA01. The sequence continues at coordinate 7,894 of CAZRYA010000028.1, forward strand.
ATAGATATAGTGGCCCTAATTACCCAGTCAGTAGGAGAGGTAAATAGTAAGATTCTAGAAAAGAATTTGGATTTCAAGGTAAAATACGATGAGAGTCCTATGTGGGTATTAGCAGATGGTGAATTACTTTGGAGGGTGGTTGACAACCTATTGACCAATATCTTTAAGTATGCCTTAGATGGGTCCAGGGTCTATATAGATATTCTAAGGAGGAATAATCACTGTGTTTTAGAGATGAAGAACATATCTGCCAGTGAACTGAATATTTCACCAGATGAACTTATGGAGAGATTTAAAAGAGGAGACGAATCTAGAACTACCCAGGGAAGTGGACTAGGACTTTCCATAGCCAAGTCCCTAGTTGAAGCCCAGGGTGGAAGGTTTAAATTAGAAATAGATGGTGACCTTTTTAAAGCAAGTGTTAGGATACCAATACAGGCTTAGTTATAGAAAATAGTTGAGGCTCTAGCCTCAACTATTTTCATTTATAATCAATTGCATTTCTAGTTAATTGACACTAAAACCAAAGGGTTATATAATAATCACCAAAAGAAGATAATAGCAATGGAGTGGTAAAATGATTTATGGATTCTTGTTAATATTAAAGATTATTTTATTTATGAATATAACCTATGTGGAGTTTAACAGTTTAACTGTATTTTTAATAAGTAGTTTATTTATTTTAATAATATACACGGCTCTGTCCAATAGTAAGATGAGAAACAAGAAAAGCTTAGAATTGGGAATATATTGTTTGTTGTCATCTATTTTATTTATAGATGTACTCCACTATATGTATTTTAACACCTTACCTAGCTTAAGAATGCTTGGTCAGGTAGGCCAATTAGTTGCTGTAAGGGAAACCTTAACAGATATTTTTACACTTAAGAATTTGTTAATGGTGGTGGACATACCATTTTTGATATACTTTGATAAAAAATATAAATTTGTTAGTAGCTTTGAAGACAAGCTTAGTTTTATGAAACCTTATAGGTCCTACTTAGGGGCTAGTATGGTTTTTACCTTGCTCCTGAGTCTTATGATTATAGTAAAGGCAGATAATTTTGATTCTATTTCTAACCAAGAGCTATTTTTGTACCACTACAAGGATATAAAAAATATTGTGGTCCAAACAGAAGATTATAAACTAAATTTTAAGGAAGAACTAATAGAGGATATCAAGACAAGGTCGAACTTAGAAAGTGGGAAACATACAGGGATAGGAAGGGGAAAAAACTTAATAGTAATACAAGTAGAATCTTTACAGAATTTTGTAGTAGGTCTAAACTACAAGGGGCAAGAAGTTACCCCTAATCTAAATACGTTGATAAAGGATTCATCAAGTTTATATTTTGATAACTACTACCAAATGATGGGAAAGGGAAATACATCAGATGCAGAGTTTTCAACTAATAATTCCCTATATCCATCAATGACAGGACCCTCCTATACTGACTATGAAGAAAATAGTTTTCATGGTCTTCCTTGGATTCTAAGAGATGAGTCCTACACAGCATGGGCCTTCCATGGCTATAAGGCTGACTATTGGAATAGGAAGTCTGCCTATCCAGCCCAAGGATTTGAAAGATATGTTAGTGAAGAAGACTTTGATGTGGAGAAAGAAGATATAATAGGTTTTGGCTTAAATGATGAGAAGTTTTTTAAGGAATCTTTGGCCTACATAAAAGACCTAGATAAAATGGACTCTAATCCTTTTTATGCCTTTATGATAAGTTTAACTAGCCATAATCCATATAAAATGCCAGAAGTTCATAATGTCTTAGACTTAGAAGAGGACCATGAGAGGACTTTACTTGGCAATTACCTTCAAGCAATTCACTATACTGATAAACAGTTGGGCAGCTTTATAGAGGGGTTAAAAGCGGAAGGTATTTATGATAATACTGTTATAGCCATTTATGGAGACCACTTTGGAATAAGTGCAACTAGTGGAAGCAATCAAGATATAATGTATGATTTTTTAGGCAAGGACTATGACCTAGAAGAAATGCAAAATATTCCTCTAATAATACATGTTCCAGGCCAAGAGATAAATGAAACTATATCTAAAGTTGGAAGTGGTTTGGATTTTCTACCAACTATTTTAAACATTATGGGCCTACAAGGAGATAGGACCTTGATTTTTGGCCGTGACTTATTGAATTATGAAGGGTTAAACTATGTAGCCCCTCAAGTTTATATGATAAAGGGATCTTTTATAAGTGATAAAGAGATTTTAGAAATGTCTAGAGATGGCATATTTGAAAATAGCTATGTTTATGATAGAAAGACCAGTGAGGAATTAACAGCTGAGAATTATAGGCATGTCTATGACCAGATTATAGAAGAGATAAACCTTTGCAATTATATATTACAAAATGATCTTTTAGAAGATATCTTATCTGGAACCTATAAGTTAGATATAAATTATAAGCTAAACTTAGATAGGAGGGTAAAAGAAGCCAATGGATCTATAGCTGGCATTGAGGCAAATCTTGAATCCGGATACAATAGTGTTGTCCTAGGCTTGTCTTATGATGAAGATTCCAAAGCCTATATTCTAGGCAAAGATATTTCTGTAGCTAGTTTTGTAAAAATAATGGATGAAAATGAAAACCTACAGGTTATATTAGATTTAGATGGCTTAGACCTATATTTAGTTCGTGACTTCTTCCATAAGTTAAATTCCGATTATCCAAAACTAGAAAAGGATAAGATATACCCTATTTCTAATACTTTTGACATCCACCACTATTTGAAAACAGCAGGCTATGAACCAATGGCAAATTTATCCCATATGGACCTATCTGAAAAATCCAAGGAGGATTTTATAATAAGTCAGGATATAAAGCTTGTATGTTTTGATGAAGAAGATGTTAGGCCTAAAGAAGTAGAGGACTTGAGAAGGAGACATATATATGTTTATCTTAAGACATTTGATATAAATTCTATAAAGAAGAATATTGTCATAGATGGGCAGCTAGAGAAAAAACTTTACTAATTTCTTGACAAATGATAGGATATCTAGTATTATGAAATCAATTGAAAAATAAGGGAATTGGGTTAGAATCCCAAACGGTCTCGCCGCTGTATTAGTCGTTGAATCCTAGTTTACCACTGAATTTTATTCGGGAAGGTTAGGAAACCATTTAAGACTTAAGTCAGAATACCTTTAGGGTAAGTAGTTTACGAGTCATGAATTATTTACATACCTATTTTTAATGTTTTAAAATTAGAATTTTAACTCTGACTCTGTCAGAGTTTTTTTATTTTATAGAAGTCTTTAGGTTAATGGACATAAAACTTTTAGCCATAGCCATTGTATTTAGTATACAGTTTAGAAAGTTTAAATATTTTAAAGCATATAGAATTTATTTCAAAAGCATCAGTAGTAATTGGAGTAATCTTCTTTGTTTATAGAAAGAAAAAAATAAAATAGTTACCCCTAATTTTTAAAATTTTTAAATAGCAAAAAAGGAAGATGATATTGAGTCTATCATCTTCCTTTTTTTGTCTAGAGTAATAACTTAGAAGGAATTTAAATTCCTTCTAAGTTATTTTATTTTTAAAGTGCTATTAAAGTATAGAATTTAATTGTATTATAATTTAATTTTTTCACCAAAGTCCATAACTAAGCTTTTAGAATGGATATTTTTTTCTACAAATTCCTCTGTATCTGCTTCTATTACTGGGAAAGTGTTGTAGTGCATTGGAATGGCAAGCTGGGGCTTTACAAAGTCAATAGCCCTGATGGCGTCTTCCAAATCCATAGTATAGAAACCCCCAATTGGAACCATCATAAGGTCTACTTTATCATCTTCTAGTAGTTTCATATCCATCATAAGGCCTGTATCACCAGTATGGTAAATAGTAAAACCATCTATGGTAAAGAGGAAGCCTCCTGGGTTTCCACCATATAGAGGGCCGTTTTCTGTGTCGATTGTAGATGAATGGTAGGCAGGTGTCATCTTTACCCTTCCAAAATCAAACATATGCCTACCGCCTATTTGCATCCCATAGGCCGGTATATTTAAACTTTCTAGGTAGCCTGCAATTTCAACATTAGTGATGATTGTAGGCTTAAATTTCTTGTATAAGTCTATAGTATCTCCAAAGTGGTCTGAATGACCATGGCTTATAAATATATGGGTAAGGTCACTTATATCCTCAAGACCTAGAGGGCATTTAGGATTGTCCCTTATAAAAGGGTCTATAATCCATTTAACTTGTCCGATTTCACCGTAAAAGCAAGAATGTCCAAAATATTGTAACAACATAAAATCACTCCTTTTAGTTTTAACTTATATTACCATTATATCTCTAAAATTAGAGTA
>CAZRYA010000029.1:0-12088 GCA_964604235.1 uncultured Tissierellaceae bacterium
AGAAATCCCTGGAGAATATGCTGGTCTATTTTTCTATTCAGATATTACTAGCCTAACTGCCCAACTAGATTATATGGTTAATCCTATTAACTCTTTGGGAGATTAATTTAAGAAAGGAATATCAATATGAATGATTCTAATATAATAAATTCCCGTCATGGATTAAATAAATTTGTAAAAGTTATGCTTATAGGAATTATACTTCTAGTAATCATGTCAGCTGCTTCAATCTTTTTTGGAGCTGCTGATATGAGTTTATCTACAGCTTGGTACGGACTATTTCATTTTAATCCAGACTCAACTGAACATCAAATAATCCAAACATTTAGGATTCCTAGAACACTAGCAAATATTATAGTAGGTTGTAGTCTAGCCATATGTGGAGCTATTATGCAAGGAACTACTCAAAATTCTTTGGCTGACTCTGGACTTATGGGGATTACCAGTGGGTCTACATTTGCAATTGCTTTTTCTATGGCATTTTTACCTAGTCTTTCCTATGGATCCACTATGGTATTTGCATTTTTTGGAGCTACTTTGGCAACTTTTTTTACCTTCTTCGTTGCATCAACTGGTAAAAAGGGAATGGTTCCTGAAAAATTGGTTTTGTCAGGTATGTCTATATATATGTTATTTAGTGCTTTTAGCCAATACTTATCTATTTAATATAGGCTTTCCCAGTCTTTGGCCTATTGGACAGCTGGAGCTACAGCAGGAGTGAAGTGGAGTGAACTAATGATAGTTATTCCATTTTTTATAGTCGGTGTCCTGATTTCCATAGCCCTTTCTCCATCAATAACTATGCTTAATCTAGGAGAAGATGTAGCCATTGGACTTGGACTTAAAACTAAAACCATAAAACTTGCATCAACTCTTGTAATACTTGTTTTAACCGGCCTATCTGTTGTTATAATTGGTCCTGTTGGCTTTATAGGACTTATTATCCCCCATATAGTTAGACACTTGGTTGGAGTAGATTATAGGTAGATAATACCAGCATCAGGCTTATATGGAGCCTTATTTACAGTTGCTGCTGACCTCTTAGGTAGGCTTATTAATAAGCCCTTTGAAACGCCAATCAGAATTATATTTGCCCTTGTTGGGGTTCCCTATTTTTTATATTTATCTAGAAAAGAAAGTAGGACTTCTTAATGGAAAAACAAAAGTTTTCAATTAGGCAGGGAATAAAAATAAATATATTACTTGTTTTCCTCTTAATAATAGTTGCCATAGTTAGTATTAACTCAGGAAAAATGAACCTATCCCCTCTGAAGTTTTTCAAGTAATACTTGGTAAGGGGACAGCTAAACAAAATTTAATAGTTTATGAATTTAGGCTTCCTAGAATAATACTGGCTATTTTAGTTGGCATAGGTATGGGTACATCTGGATGTATACTCCAGTCCCTCCTAAAAAACCATATGGCCAGTCCAGGTACCTTAGGTATAAGTTCTGATCTGGACTATTTGTTTTACTATTTGTAGTTTTTATGAAGGGATAAGCCAATGTAAGCCCAGTTATGCTACCCCTACTTGCCTTTATTGGAGGTCTAACTGCTGCCGTCCTGATATTTTTTCTTTCCTATCGGTTTGGAGAAGAAATACCACCTAGTAATCTTATCTTGACTGGTGTGGCCTTAAGTAGTGGTTATGGCGCTTTAACTACCCTACTTACTTTGAAATTAGATGAAAGGCAAATGGAATTTATGGCTAGATGGAGTGCTGGTAGCCTATGGGGAGATAAGTGGGACTACATTAAAATCCTACTTCCTTGGATAATAATTTTATTTTTATATGCTTTCTTTAAGTCTAGGATTTTAAATACACTTAACCTAGGAAATCAAACAGCAACAGGACTTGGACTTCCTGTTAAATCCCAATTTATAAAACTTACATTGGTTGCAGTTGCCCTATCTTCTGCCAGTGTTGCCTTGGGTGGAAATTTCTTCTTCATTGGAATGATTGCCCCCCACATGGCTAAAAGATTAGTTGGTCCAAACCATAAACTACTGCTAGTCTGTGCATCGCTAGTTGCAGCTATAATTATATTGCTTGCTGATACTATAACTAGGACCATTAGTTTTGGCACTGATGTTCCTACAGGGATAATCATTACAATTCTAAGTACACCTTACTTCTTATATCTATTAAGTAAGGCTAATTAAGGAGCTTTATCAAGATGATAGAAGCTAATAATTTAAATATTGCTTATCAAGAAAATTTAATAGTTAAAGATTTAAATATGACTATACCTAAGGGACAAATTACATCTATTATAGGAGCAAATGGTTGTGGAAAATCTACTATTTTAAAGGCAGTTGGTCGTATACTAAAGCCTAAAAGTGGGTCTGTCTATCTTTCAGGAGATGAAATAAGTAAATTGTCTACTAAAGAAATCGCTAAACAAATGGCTATTCTTCCCCAAACGCCTACTGCTCCCAATGGACTTAGTGTAGGAGAACTGGTTTCTTATGGTCGTTTCCCCCATCAAAGTGGCTTTGGCAACTTGAGTAAGGAAGACAGAGAGATTATAAGTTGGGCACTTTCTGCTACTAACTTATCTGAATTTGAACACAGGGAAGTCGATACCCTGTCTGGTGGTCAGAGACAAAGGGTATGGATTGCCATGGCCCTTCAACAAACAGATTTAATCTTACTAGATGAGCCTACCACCTATTTGGACTTGTCCCATCAATTAGAAGTACTTCAACTTCTATATGATTTAAATAAGAGTCAAGGTTCTACCATAGTAATGGTCCTACACGACTTAAACCTTGCAGCCAGGTTCTCTGACTATATGATAGCTGTCCACAAGGGAAGTATTATAGAACACGGAAACCCTACTTCTGTTATGACTAAGTAAGTTTTAAGGAAAACTTTTTCTATTGATGCTGAAATTGTTAAAGAACCAAGAATAGTTAGCCCTGTTTGCTTAACTTATGATATATACAAAAATACAAATTCTATAAATAATAGGGAAAGGAAAGTGGTTGCAATATGAATATAATGTTACGGATACTCAAAGATGCAAACAAATATTCGTCCTATTTTATAATAGCCTTTATATCTTTGCTAGTATCCACAATTGCAGGATTTTATGCCCCTTGGGCCTTAAGAGAACTTACCAGTTTAGCCACTGGAGATATGGCAATTTTTTCGAATCAGGCCTTTAATATAGGTTTGCTACTTCTTTTAGCTACTGTTTTACAATCTGCTGGTGCTTCTATTTCAGGTTACTTCAACCATCACGGAGCCCTTCACTATGTAGCTGACTTAAGAACTGAACTATATGGTAAACTTCAACATATGGGCCTAAAGTTCTTTAACGCCAATAGAACTGGCGACTTGACCAATAGGGTCATAAACGATTCTATGGAAGCTAAAATACTACTAGCTCATGTTATTCCTGACTTAATAGTAAATATCTTAACATTTGTTGGTGTGGGAATCTTACTCTTTACTATTAATGTGAAATTAGCACTACTTAGTTTAGTTACTATACCTATTTTATTTGGTATAACTTTATGGCAAAGCAAGTACTTATCACCAATTTGGGATGAAAACTCTAAAGTCCGTGGAGAACTTTCTGGTACTGTTCAAGATAATTTTTCGGGAATACGTGAAATTCAAATATTTAACCAACAGGAAAGAGAGGAAGAGAAAATCTCAAACCTATCTAACAAACATGCACAAGCATATTTAAAGGCAAGTTTTTTCTTTTAAACAACTTACCCCCTATTGGCTTTCTTCACCTCTTTAGCATCAGTAGGGGTCATAATATATGGCGGAATACTGATAGAAAGCAATCAAGCTACAATAGGAGATATTGTTGCATTCATTATGTATTTAAATATGTTCTATGGACCTGTAAAGAGTTTTTCAAGGATTATGGAAATTGCAGGTGAAGCCATAGCATCATGTAGTAGGGTTTTTGAAGTAATGGACATAATACCTGATGTAGAAGAAAAATTAAATCCTAGTGTATTAGCCAAAGTAAATGGCAAAATTCAATTTGATAATATGTCATTTGGCTATAGCGATGAGATGAATATACTAAAGGACATCAACCTTATCATTAATCCAGGTGAAAGCATAGCCCTAGTTGGTACTACTGGTGTTGGTAAAACTACAATAGCAAGTTTGTTAAATAGGTTTTATCATCCTCAAGCTGGTAGTATTTTAATTGACGATATTGATATTAAGGATGTAAGCCTTGAAAGTTTAAGAGATAATATTAGTATGGTCCTTCAAGACACGTTCTTATTTAATGGAAGTGTGTATGACAATATCGTCTATGGTTGGAAAGATGCCACTGAAGAAGATGTTATAAGTGCAGCCAAGGCTGCCAATGCCCATGGTTTTATAAAAAATTTAGAAGATGGATACGATACCATAATTGGAGAACGAGGAGTTAGATTATCTGGTGGGCAAAAGCAAAGGCTATCTATTGCAAGAGCCATTCTTAGAGATTCCCCTATTTTAATTTTAGATGAAGCTACTTCAGCACTAGATGTAAAAACAGAAAAAGAAATCCAAGCTGCCCTAGATAATATATCTAAAAATCGTACGACAATTATAATCGCCCATAGGCTATCTACTATAAAAAATGTAGATAAGATAATAGTTTTACATGAAAATTCTATTGCAGAGATTGGTAATCATAATGATTTAATAAAACATGGTGGAATATACTCTTCCCTTTACTTTACTCAAGCATCCTAAATGTATTGAGTTGACAAACTTTCTCTAAAGTTATATCATCAAGTTGAATTTTAAATACAGGTAAAGAGGAGTATTCCATGAATTTTCAAGGGCTTATAATAGGAGTCTCCACCTTTTTAGCCATAGGTATTTTTCATCCTATAGTGATAAAATCTGAATACTATATAGGTAAAAAAATATGGCCTTTATTTTTAATAGTTGGAATAGGCCTTATAATTAGCTCTATATTTATTGAAAATATTACTATTTCCTCTATTATTGCAGTAGTAGGCTTTAGTTCATTATGGAGTATACATGAAATAATAGAACAGGAAGAACGTGTTAAAAAGGGTTGGTTTCCTAAAAATCCAAATAAAAAAGATTCTAGTTTAAACTAGAATCTTTTTTATTTGAATCAACTTTTACTTATAATCCAACATATTCCAAACTTATCTATTAAATATATCATAACCTATGGGTAAATCATTGGCTACCAATAAATGTAAGATAATAGGGTTTATCTAGCATATTGATACTTTTAGACCATAGATTCCTTCTTGATTAAATTATAGGATATGACAAAGGTCATAAGTTCTGTCATAGGTGATGTTAACCAAACTCCCACCATACCAAATAACTTGGGAAGTATAAGTATACTTATGATTAAAATCACCAACCCCCTAGCCCCTGATATTATAGCTGACTCTTTCGCCTTACCTATGGATGTGAAATAAAATGAATTTATGGTATTAATACCTGCAAATAAAAATGAACTTGAATATATTAGTAAACCTAATTTAATCATTTCACCTAGTCTTTCCCCACTTAAAAATAAACTACTATACCAATCAGACCCTAGATTACTTATTATTATTAAGATAATCCCAAATATTAAAACTAGCTTATTGGTTAACTTTCTAAGCTGCCTACTTATATCTAGTTCTCCTGCCCCATATGAATAGCTAATTAAGGGACTAGCCCCTTGTCCAAAACCTATTACCACCATACTAAAGATAAATCCTACATAGCCTACAACTGTAAATGCCGCAATACCATCTATCCCTACTGTTTTCATAATTACTAGGTTATATAAAGCCATTGATATAGTCATAGATAACTGGCCTATTAATTCAGAACTACCATTTAAAATGGTATCCTTAAAAACCTGCCTATCGAAAACAAATTTTTTAAATTTATAAATTTTCGATTGCTTAATAAAAAATAAGCTGGTAGCTAATAAGCCTAAAACCAGTGAAATTAAAGATGCAAGTGCCACTCCCCTTATAGCCATATTAAATTTATTTAAAAAGATATAATCTAAGATTACATTTGATACTAGGATGAGTAAATTAACCATCATAAAGTATTCTGGCCTTCCTTCTCCCCTTATAAACATACCAAAACAAGAATTTAAAATCATTATTGGATAGGCTAAAAACATTATTTTATAGTAGTCATAAAAGTATCCCCCTACTAATTTATCCAGGCCTACAATATTAATAATGGATTTTAGTAAAAAGTACATTACAATACTTAAGGCTATTGAAATTACTAAACTACTTATCATGGTTTGATTAAAAACCCTATTGCTTTTATCCATATCACCCTGACCTAGGGCTATTGAGCTTATAGCTATACCTCCAACTCCTAACATTATACCTATTCCCAAATAAATATATAGGATTGGCAGACCTAAATTTATTCCAGCCAAGCCCTCTTTTCCTACATAGTTACCTACAAAAAAACCATCTACTATTGTTACAGATGATGTGAGTAGCATGGCTATAATAGATGGTATGGAAAATTTTAAAACCATGGCTAACATATTATTTTTTATACTTTCTAAATTCATAAAATAAACTCCTTTCTATTTTGAAATATCACACTTCAATTATAGTAGGAGTTTGATTATTTAACTTCTGAATTCTTGCTCTATTTTATAGGTATATATAAGTCCATTTCAAATAACATATTTGCTCCATCTACACTTGTATAAATGTCAAACCCATACCTATCATCTATTGTATATCCACTTCCAGGCAACCATATATTAAAAATACCTTGAAAGGTTAAAAATATATTAGATGCATGGCCTTTAAAATGGAAAACTCCATATTTTCCACCCTTAATCACCATTGTATTTTCAAAATCTAAAGGATTGTCAACTGTCATACATACATCATAAATACACTGATTAAGCTCAGTTACCGTTGGGTCATCATAGGACCTTTCAATTAAAATAGTCCCTTCTTTATAATAACTTTGATACTTATTTAGAAAATCACACCAGGTTTTTCCTAAATCTATGTAGGTCCCAATTGACCTTTCATAAATAACACTAAAGTCTTCTATCTCAACTATATCGATTTTTCTATTATAATATTCAAAGTCCTTAAACCTATAAGTCTCATTGGACTTAAAAGGATTTAAAATGTAATCTCTATCACTTATTAACCTAAATTCACTAGGGCTAATCCTATGATGCTCTTTAAAGGCTGAACTATAGTTAGAAGAACTATATCCATAGTCTAGTCCTATATCTGTTATGGGCTTATCTTTTTCTAATTTTATCCTTAAGGCGCTTCTCTCCATTTTTAATCTCTTTATAAAAGAATATACAGTCTCTCCTGTCTGACTTTTAAAGACCCTTGAAAAATGATATTTAGATAAATTACAATGATCTGCAACCTCATCTAAGCCTATATTATTAGGTAAGTTTTCCATGATAAAATCCACTGCCTCGTTTACTATTTAATTATCTATCAACTTATCCACCTACCTATTAGGTCTAATTATCCCACCAATAAATTTTAATAACAAGTATAAAAAAATAAAGCTAATTTAATTAGCCTTATTTAAAACTTCTCTCATCTATTCTCCTATTTCCACTATAAGTATAGTTTGAAAAATACTTATTCCAAAATGAAAAACCACTTGGATTTAAAGTTTCAAAATCCACCCCTAAATACTCTATTCCCTCATCTTCTAGAATATCTGTCATATAGACTAGAAGGTCTTCTCCAATGTTTTTCCCCCTAATCTTTTCTAATACATATGCACCTGTAATGTTATATATCTTATCTAAGCCTGTAATGAATGTTTCACCTTGTCGATCTAGGGCCATATAAGCTATTATCTCATCTTCTTCCCTATAGGCAAAAACCCTGGTATCAGGCCCTATACTTTTTCTTATATCCTCATTTTTATTGGGTATGAAAACTGGTGAGTCACATAAATGTTCACTCAGAGACCTAGATAAATTTTCAACTAGGTACCTGTCATCTTCAAATAGCTCCCTAATTTTATACCTATTAATCAATTTATTTTTAAAGCTTCTATCATTTAATTTCATAATACTATCCCCACATCTAGCTCCAAAACCATTTAAGTATAGGTACTTTTGAATTTCAACATCATGGGCATATTGACTTATGGCCAATGAGTAAATCCTATCATTAGTTAAGTCTTCTAGGCTAGCTTCTAACAATTTTCCCAATAGCTTAAACCTATCCTCCCCCCTAAAACCATTGGCTCTCAAAGGAGAAAAAACACCTTTTACATCTCCATGAAAGCCTTCATTAGGGTTTTCAAATAAAATATAGCCCAGTAAAACTTGGTTATCTATGGCAAGTTTTCCATACTTATTATCTATAAGCCTATTTATCAATATCCTAAGTTGGTCCTCATAGCCCTCTTCTATTAAGTCTGTATTAAAATTCTTTTCATAATCATATTCTGCCATGGCCATTTCTACTATGTCTTCATAATAATCCCTATCTACATTGGCTATCACCATAATTTCATACCTACTATAATTTCATCTTATAAATATTAGATTCATAAAAGTTTCCTGTTTCTATTTGCTTATACTCACTTGTAATCACTTTAGTCATGCCAATTTTTTCTAATATCCTAATAGAATAAATATTTTCTATGGCAGTTTCTGCAACTAACTCTAAACCACCTTTTAATCTTATATAGTCTATAATCCTAGAAACCATTTCACTTCCATAAGCCTGATTCCAATAAGGTTCATCTATGCAATATCCAATTCCCCATGTTCCCCTCCTATTGGTCTCACCAAAGCTACAGGTTCCTATTAGCTTTCCACTTATCTTATCCCTAGCTACTACTATATAACCTGGCCTATTTCTTAGATTTCCGACTAATTTCACTAATTCTTCTCTTGAATGAATCCATTCTGACATATATTTTTTATTTATAGGATTTTTCCATATATTCCAAACACCTTCTAAATTAGCGTAGTTTAAATTGGTAAATATTAATCTTTCACTAAATATAGCACTTAGTAACATATAGTTCCTCCTTATTATATTTTACCACTAATTATAAATTACCACTAAGACCTTATTTTTACAAGTTCCTAATTAAAAAAACAAGCATATTTTTATGCTTGTTTTTTAATCAATTCCCCACAAATTATTTGAAAGCTCTAAAATATTTTTTCTAATAATTTCATCTATTGTATCTTCTGGGATTTGCTCTGCCTTAATATTCATTATCTCCCTATTTAAACTTTCCATCCTCTCATCTAACTCACATACTGTACTGGCAGCATCTTTAAGCTCATCTTTAAGTCTTTGAGGAACTTCTTCACTGTACTTATAGTAAATTTTATGCTCTAGACTAGCCCAAAAATCCATAGCCATGGTTCTAATTTGAATTTCTACACAAACATTCTCTACCCTATCTGTCATAAATACTGGTACTTCAACTATTAAATGTAGGCTCCTGTAGCCATTAGGTTTTGGTTCTTTTATGTAATCACGATACTTTATTACCTTCAAATCTTTTTGCTTTTGAATCATTTCACTAATTATATAAATGTCTGCTACAAAAGAACAAACTATACGGATACCTGCAATATCTTGAATATTTTCTTTTATTGAAGCTAAGTTCATTTCAAAATTTTTCCTATCCACTTTTTCAAATATGCTCTTAGGAGATTTTACCCTAGATTTTATATGTTCTATTGGGTTGTAATCGTGTATATACTGAAATTCCTCATTTAATATGTTAATTTTAGTCATTACCTCTTCCAAGCCAAACTTATAGGACATTAAAAATCTCTTTAACTCTTTTTCCATAAGGTTTAAATTTTCTATATTTACTTCTACAATCTCTTCCATCCCAACATACTCCTTTTAATATACTTAATTTTTATTATATAATACTTTTTCAAAAATAGATATGAAAAGCCTTTACAATTTATCTAATTCCTATACTCTAACTTCCTTAGATATCTTTATAAATTTTTATGAAAAATTACTGTTGAATATTCACCAGTAATTTATTTTACTAATATTTTTAATTCTTTTAAATCTCTAAAGCCATTTTTCAAATAAAAATCATATGATGGAAGGCCTTCTTCAGTATTCAAGATTATTCCATTCATACCCTTTTTAATAATATCTTTTTCTATTTCTCCTATAAACCAAGACCCTATCCCCCTAGCTTGAAATTTATAATCTATGCAAAATTCATCTATATAATACTCCATTCCTTCTATCCAAGGTTTTTTCATTCCAATACTAACTCCAACTACCTGATCATTTAAATAAGCCAAATAGCCTAAAAAATAGTTATTATCCAAATGACTTTCCATATACTTAACTACTTGCTGTCTAGATTCATAAACATCATTCCAGGGTTCTCTGGTAAAAGTTTCAATATATACATCTACCACTTCTTCTAACTTGTCACTTGTAATTTTATCTAAAAATAACCTATCCATATTGATCCTCCTATAGCCTAACATTATCCCTAAATTCTATTATGGTTCCCTCTGGTGCAATTAATTTAAATAAACTAGCTCCCTCAACCTGGTATATTTCACTTCCAGACTTACTTATAAAGTTTAAATAACCCTTTTCCTTTATTAGCTTATACTGGTCATATAAATCATCTACACTGAAACAAATATGGCTGACCCCTTCAGTGACCTTATTAAATACTTTCAATTTTTCTCCCTTTTTAGCCGTCTGTAATTCTATATAAAATCCATCTAAAATTAACCAACTGTTGTAGTCCCGATTATGAAAGTTTTCTTCTTCTTTTAGCAATTTAAAGCCCAATACCCCTACATAAAAATCTAGGGATTCCTTATAATTATTGGTCTGTATACAAATATGGTGTATCTTCATCTTATTTCCCCCTACTATAGTTTTTTTGTTGATCAAATCTCCTGATAAATTACATATATAGACAAAAAAACTCCACTAAAAGGTGAAGTTTTTTCGATTTCACTAGCTAAATTAGGTCTAAATGAAATCTATTCTAATATCCTTCTTCATTACTCTAGGCTTACCAAGTATCCTATTGTTAAATCCTCCATGACAGTCTGAACCGGCAGATATCATCAGATTATTAGAATTGCAAAAATCTATATAAAAAGCTTCATCTCCCACTTCCTTAGTGTAGGGTGAATAGCACTCTATCCCATCTATTCCCATTTTTTTAAATTCTACTAGCTTGTCTAGTGTCATAAGCTTCCCCCTGTCATAGGCACTTGGATGGGCTAAAAATGAAAAGCCACCAGATGACTTTATACTAGCAATTACTTCTTCAGCCCCTTTAAATACCATCTTCTCCTTGCTCAACCTGACTATTTCAAAATAGTCCATAAAATCCTTTATTACACCTAAATCTATTAGGTAATTTAAAGACTTCCACCCTCCTCTAGCCTTGTTATATTGGTAGTTTTCGTAATCTGATATATCATCTAACTTGTATATTTCTCCAGCTGCCTGGACTATCTTTTCATTAAATACAATTCTCTCTCTTCGATTATAGGCTAGTAGGTCTATAAGTTCTTTGTTACTCGGATCAAAGTCATAGGCTAAAATATGGTGCTCTTGCCCCCTATATAGGCAGGATACTTCACTTCCCAATATATAGTCAATTTCACCTTTTAGGTATTCCTTCATCTTTAAACTATTTTCAAAACTATCATGGTCAGTTATTGAAAATAAGCCTATTTCCTTTTCTCTAATATTTTCTAGGACCTCTTCAAGTTCCCAAGTCCCATCTGATTCTGCAGTGTGCATATGCATATCAACTTGGTAATCCAACTTCATCTGTCTCTCCCTCCCATATGGTTCAATCAAATTCTTCTTTTAACTTTAACTCCACTATAATTAAGCTAAATAAAAGTATGAAAAGTTCCCCATAATAAATCCAATTTGGAATATCTCGTTTTTTCATTTTTAATATTAATGATATCAATATATTTACAAAAAATAAGACTATACCCAAACTCAACCACAATTTTGATAAGTAATTTTGAGCAAATACCCAACTGTTTTCATCCTTCATAGATCTTTTAGTCCTATAACCATATATCCAATTTATCTTTTTAGGCGGATACTT
>CAZRYA010000030.1:0-4212 GCA_964604235.1 uncultured Tissierellaceae bacterium
TTTGGAACTTTTAGAATCCCTATGGATTAAATTTAACAACCAACCAGCTCCACCAAAGGTAGGGGTAACTTTAAAAGAAAGTAGTACCTATACAGACTTTGCCAACATTAATACTGGAGGTATTACGGCTGATGGACAGGATGGAGTAAATGATGTAAGCTACTTGATTTTAGATTGTATGGACGAGATGAAGTTACTTCAACCAAGTTCAAATGTTCAAATAAGTAGAAAAACTCCTCAAAAGTTCTTAAAGAGGGCTTGTGAAATTTCTAGAGAAGGATGGGGACAACCGGCTTTCTATAACACTGAAGCCATAATCCAAGAGTTATTAAATGCAGGAAAAACTATAGAAGATGCTAGGCTGGGAGGAACGAGTGGATGTGTTGAAACTGGTGCTTTTGGTAATGAAGCCTATATTTTAACAGGCTACTTTAACCTACCAAAGATACTAGAACTTACACTAAACAATGGTTATGACCAAGTTAGTGACCAACAATTGGGACTAGAACTTGGCTATGCTGAAGACTTTAAGTCCTATGAAGAATTATTTGATGCCTACAGAAGGCAAATAGAACACTTTGCAGATATTAAAATGGCAGGGTCAAATGTAATTGAGACTATTTACGCTAAGTATATGCCAGCGCCTTTCCTATCAGTTATAACAAATGACTGTATAGCAAGGGGTAGAGACTATAATGCAGGTGGAGCTAGATATAATACTAACTATCTTCAAGGGGTTGGAATTGGAACTATAACAGACTCTCTATCAGCTATTAAATATAATGTGTTTGATGAAAAGAGATTTACTATGAAGGAGCTAATGGCTGCCCTGGCAGATAACTTTGAAGGCCACGACCTAATAGCCCACTTAGTTAGAAATAAAACTCCTAAGTATGGTAATGACGATGACTATGCAGATGATATAATGGTTGAAGTTTTTACAACTTACAAAAATACTGTAAACGGTAGACCAAATATGAAGGGCGGAGAGTATAGGATTAACATGCTACCAACTACCTGCCATGTTTACTTTGGAGAGGTAATGTTGGCTAGTCCAAATGGAAGATTAGCCCATAAACCATTATCAGAAGGTATTTCACCTGAAAAGGCCGCTGATACATTGGGACCTTCAGCTGTAATAAGGTCTGCTGCTAAGATGGACCACTTAAGTACAGGTGGAACCCTATTAAATCAAAAGTTTACTCCTTCAGTTGTGGCAGGAGATGATGGACTTGATAATATGGCCAACCTAGTTCGTTCATATTTCAATATGGATGGTCACCACATACAATTTAACGTAGTGGATAAGGAATTATTGATAAAGGCCCAAGAAAATCCTGAGGAATACAAGGATCTAATAGTACGTGTTGCGGGATACAGTGACCACTTTAGGAATCTTAGCAAGGCCCTTCAAGATGAAATAATAGGACGTACAGAACAAAGCTTCGGATAGAATTTAACTTAGAAAATAACGGGAGGAAGTATTTTATGAAATTAGGATTTATCGGTTGTGGAAATATGGCACAAGCTATGATTGGTGGAATTATTTCTGCAAATTTAATAGACAAAAATGAAATAATAGCATCTGACGGATATGAACCAAGCTTGAAAAAAGCTCAGGAGAATTTAGGAATAAATACTACTATGGACAATAAGGAAGTTGCCTCTAAGTCAGAGATCGTAGTATTATCTGTAAAACCTCAATTCTATAATAATGTAATAGAGGAAATATCCCCTGTTATTAGTGAAAATACTATAATAGTAACAATAGCTCCAGGACAAACCTTAGAAGGTTTGAGAAAAGCCTTTGCTAAGGATGTTAAAATAGTTCGTACTATGCCTAATACTCCAGCTATGGTTAGAGAAGGTATGACAGCTATGTGTGCCAATGAAATGGTAACTAAGGATGAAGTTGAAAAGGTTAAGTCTATTTTAAGTGGATTTGGTCTTGCTGAACTAGTACCTGAGTATATGATGGATGCAGTTGTTGCAGTAAGTGGAAGTTCACCAGCCTATGTATTTATGTTTATAGAAGCCTTGGCTGATGGTGCAGTACTTGAGGGAATGAGTAGGCAACAGGCCTATACTTTTGCAGCCCAATCAGTACTTGGAAGTGCTAAGATGGTACTTGAAAACAATATGCACCCAGGAGAATTGAAAGATATGGTTTGTTCTCCAGCTGGAACTACAATTGAAGCAGTTAAGGTATTGGAAGAAGAAGGCTTTAGACAGGCTGTTATTAAGGCAATGGTAGCTTGTGCAGATAGATCAAAGAATATGTAATTTAAAAGTTAATTAGAGGGGGTAGTCAATCTACCCTCTTTTTACACATCTAGGAGGATAATCATGAGTAAAAAAAAGACAGAATGGGGTTCCAGACTAGGTTTTATTATGGCGGCCCTTGGAATGGCCATAGGAACAGGTAATATATGGAGGTTTCCTAGGATAGCAGGAAACAATGGTGGAGGTTCTTTTGTTATAGCCTATATAATAGCTAACTTAACATGGACAGTACCACTTATTATGACAGAAATAGCCATTGGGAAAAAGACCAGAAAAGGTACAATTGGTTCTTTTAAAAGTTTTGCAGGAGACAAGAAGACCTGGCAGGGAACCTGGATTGGATTTGTCTGTGCTGCTATAACTTTTTATTATGTAATAGTTTTAGGATGGGGATTAAGGTATTTTACATATGCAGTAAAGGGAACATTTGTAGCAGGTATAGATACAGAAGCCCTATGGAATGGCTTTACTAACAATCCACTTGAGGGTGTGTTCTTTCAAATACTTGCACTTATATTTGTAGCGATTATACTTATTAAGGGAATCAATAAGGGTGTGGAGGCAGCAGGTAAGATTATGATACCAGTCCTATTTATTTGCCTAGTAGGTTCAGGTATTTGGGCCCTGACAAAGCCAGGGGCAGGTGTAGGTCTTAGGTATTTGTTTGTTCCAAATTGGGCAGACTTTAAAAAACCTGACCTATGGTTAAATGCTTATACTCAAGCAGCTTGGTCGTCAGGAGCAGGCTGGGGAATGATGCTGACCTATGCAAATTATATGAAGGACAATGAAGATGTAGTGGTTAATAGTTTTATGATATCCTTTGGGGATGCCCTTGGAGCTATTATAGCAGGCTTAGCAGTGCTTCCAACTGTGTTTGCTTTTTCACAAACAGAGTCTCTGGCAATTGAAGCGCTAAACACTGGTAATACAGGACTTACCTTTATTTACTTGACTAAGATGTTTTCTAGCGTAAAAGGTGGAAGCCTAGTAGCATCTATATTTTTCTTGGCCCTATCACTATCAGCCTTGACTTCCCTATTACCCCAGATGGAAGTGATTGTTAAAAATTTCATGGACTTTGGCCTAAATAGGAAAAAATCAGTCTTGGTAATGGTCTTACTATGCTTTATATTTGGTTTACCAAGTGTCTTTAGCATGAAGGTTTTTGATAATCAAGATTGGGTTTGGGGAATTGGACTTTTGGTATGTGGAGTCTTTTATGCACTTAGTGTATACAGTTATGGAGTGAAGAAATTTAGGACAGAGCTTATAAATCCAACTTCGGATATTAAGGCTGGATCTTGGTATGATTATATAATAAAGGTCTATCCTTTCTTGGTATTTATAATAATAGCTTGGTGGATGAAACAGGCCATCCAATGGTCAGAAAACTGGTGGACTCCATTTGGAGTAAACAACGCAGGAACTGCAATATTTCAAATAGGCTTATCGATGCTAGTGGCATATTTACTAAATGGAGCTTTAAATAAGATTTTGTTTAAGAAGACCCTAGGTTTGGAGGAGGAATAAGATGGACAGTAAAACTATAATATGGATGATTATAATAATAGGACTAAATTTAAGTGGTTTCGTTTACTTCGCCAACTTAGCATGTAAGTCAGAAAAAACAAAAAAATAGTAATAAGTAAAATGGAGTAGGCCAGCCTACTCCATTTTTTGATTTTTAAACCTTGGTTTTATTTTTCTTGGTATTTTATTTTGTTACTTTAAGTTAAGTAATAATATTATTTGTTATTTTTATATATTGCCGTTCCGAAATGAAATGAGGGATCTAAGGTTTTTGCCTTTTAAATAAAAACCAAGATTCCTCACAAAAACGGTTCGGAATGACATTAATCAAGGGTTATATTATGACAAGTAAGATTATTCTTTAGTAAATAAGATAACTTTCCTGTCATCCTGAGC
>CAZRYA010000030.1:4312-12040 GCA_964604235.1 uncultured Tissierellaceae bacterium
TTGTTTTATTCTTCTAATTTGTCATCCCGAAATGAAATGAGGGATCTAAGGTTTTGCTTTTAAATAAAAACTAAGATTACTTATAAAAGTAATTCGTAATGACAGTGGAAATAGTCATTATAATAGAATAGACCTGCTTGTCTTAGCTAGGCCTATATAAATGTCATTCCGACAATGGGAGGAATCTAATATTGAGACCTTGGGTTTTGTTTTCCTTGGTATTTTATTTTGTCATTCTGAATTAAGTAAAAATCTTATTTTTTTCTTTTATTAAAATTGATTAATATGTCTTATGATACAATAAGCTTAAATGGACTACCAAAAAATCAATGGGGTGATTATATGTATTATGTATATATTATGGCCAATTGGAACAATAGTGTCATATATACAGGTATGACAAATAATTTGGAGAGAAGGGTTTATGAGCATAAAAATGGCCTAGTGGAAGGTTTTACATCAAAATATAATGTAAACAAATTGGTTTATTTTGATTTTGTAGAAGAAGCATTACCAGCAATTGAAAGAGAGAAGGAAATAAAAGGATGGAGAAGGCTAAAGAAAAATGACTTAATAGAAAGTATGAATCCTGATTGGAAAGATTTATCTCTAGAGTTTTATAAAGCTTAATAAATATAATTTATTGAAATTCAAAAACCAAGATTCCTCACAAAAACAGTTCGGAATGACGGTGACCCATGGTGTCATTTTGTAGAAGTAAGAAATCATATATCCAACGGTATTGTTTCTTATGTTCTAGCAGTAAATTATTTTATTCTTTTTATTATTTTAATAGTTTCTTGTTCTGTCATCCCGAAATGGAATGAGGGATCTAATCTTTAATGTTTTATCTTATGTTCAAAGTCAAAGTATAAGATTCCTCACAAAAACAGTTCGGAATGACAGTGACCTAGGTTTATTACTTATGAAAATAAGAAATTATTTGTTATATGGTTTTATTCTTCTAATTTGTCATCCTGAGCCTAGCGAAGGATCTATCAGTTGATTTTCATTTTAAAATAAAACATCAAAAACCAAGATTCCTCACAAAAGCAATTCCTAATGACAGTAGAAATAGTTATTATAAAAGAATAGACCTGTTTGTCTTAGTTAAGGCCCATAGAAATGTCATTCTGACAATGGGAGTAATCTAATCTTTAAACCTTGGGTTTTATTTTCCTTGATATTTTATTCTGTCATTCTAACAAATAAAGTATCTATTCTATATTCTTTTTCTTTGGAAAAATCCTTTTAATTATAGGGAAAATGGGTATTTTAATTATGGAATAGAATTTATTAGGGGGAATCAAATGAGAAGTAGAAAAGTATTTATTTTAGGCTTTGCCTTGTTATTGGTGGTCCAATTATCCTTTCAATCTATTGGAGCAAGTAGTGAAAATTCAAATTTAACTAAGGGAGAATTGGCCAAGTATTTAAATGACTTGTTGAGAGTAGAAAATGAAAATGTAATGAATACTTATTTAGACGTCCACCCAAATGATAAAAATTTAAATGAGCTTTTGAAAAGTTCTAAGGCGGGAATCTTGCAGGCAAACTCTAAGGACATAATTGGAATAAACAAAGAATTGAGTATGGAAGAATTATATGGGATTGTAGGTCAAGTCTTTGGAGTAAGCTATGAATATAAGAATACAAATGTATCTAGTTGGGCCCTTAAGCCTATAGGAGGATTACTTGATAAGGGCTATATAGACAATAGTAACCTACAAGCTTTAAAGCAAATGGCAAGTAAGGAAGAATATGACGAGTTGATAGATAAAATAGTAAGTATGACCCTAAGTGAGCCTAAAGTTTATGAAAATTTAAGTGTAGAGGGTAATCTTTTGATAAATGGGCCTAATATCAGTTTAGTAAACGGGAATATTAATGGAAATTTAATAATTGGAGAAGGGGCCTTGGATTCAAAAATAATATTAGATTCTACAAGGATTAAAGGGAAACTGATTCAGAGGCATAGGGGGAAAATACAGGTGTTAAATGGATTGGCTCCTATAGAGGTATTGGAGGAAAAAGATGTAGATAGGGGATTTAAAAGGGATAAACGAGCCTGTAAGGTTCCGGTTTTACTCTACCACCACTTATTATATGAAGAAGATATAAAAAAATATGGCTACTCCAATAACACCAGTGTGGGGTCTGTTGAAAGTTTTAGAAACCAGATGAATTACTTAAAAGCCAATGGTTTTAATACCATAGATACACTAGAACTAGAGACCTTTATAAAGCACAATAAGAAACTACCAGATAAGCCTATATTAATTAGCTTTGACGATGGATATTTGAGTAATACTAAATATGCCTATGATATTTTGAAAGCCAATGGACAAAAAGCTACAATTTTTGTAATTGGCAGCACGAAAAAAACTAAGTATGAAGATATGGACCCTTCAAAGCTACAATTTATTAGTCTGGATGAAATGGACAGGTTTAAGGATGTCTTTGAATTTCAATCTCACACCTTTGACCTTCATAAGGAAGAATAGGGTAACACAAAAACTACATTAGTAGGGGAAGAAGCCCTATACAAAGATTTTATGGCAAATAAAGAGCTTTTAAATGCCAGTTCTATTGCCTATCCAAGGGGAAAATATAGTGATTTAATATTGGACAGTGTAGGTTGGTCAAAACATAGGTTGGGTTTTACAATTGAAAAAGGCTATGCTAAATATGGAACCCATCCCTATAAGGTGTCTAGAATAATAGTCAATCCCCATATGAGTCAGGGAGAGTTTATGAAGCTAGTTAATGTTTATTAAACTTTTATATAGGACTTATCAAATTACATTTAATAGAAGATATAGATATCATTTGAAAAAATTATATAATAATAGTGTAATATATAAAAACAAGGGTATAAATCTTTTGGGAATGGAATATAGGAGGTAAGAAATGTCTAAAAGTAGTGTAGTATTCTTCTCCTTTGAAGGAGAGAGAATGTGCTTCATGCATGTTTTATTAAATGCTATAGACCTTCATGAAAAAGGTGTAAGGTCAAGATTAGTTTTAGAAGGTGCTTCTACTAAGTTTGTAAAAGAGCTAATAGAAGAGGAAAATCCTGTATTTAAAAAAGTAATGGATTTAGACTTGATTGACAGTGTCTGTAAGGCATGTGCCAATCAAATGGGGGTTCTAGATTACATTATAGAAAAAACAGATTTAACACTTAATGGAGAGATGGGTGGACATCCGCCAATGGCTACATATATCCTAGAAGGGTATGAAGTAATAGTTATGTAGTAGCTATAAACAAGGTATTGTA
The DNA here is from genome assembly GCA_964604235.1 of uncultured Tissierellaceae bacterium. Lineage (GTDB taxonomy): Bacteria > Bacillota > Clostridia > Tissierellales > Tissierellaceae > CAZRYA01. The sequence goes on from CAZRYA010000030.1 coordinate 7,593, forward strand.
GTAGAAGAAAGGGTATGGAATAAGAATTCTTATTCCATACCCTTTCTTCTATTTTGTCATCCCGAAATGAAATGAGGGATCTAATGTTTGGTCTTTTAAATAAAAACCAAGATTCCTCACAGAAGCAGTTCGGAATGACGATAGCCTTGGTTTTATACTTTAGGAAAATAGTTTTAAGCTAGATAGGACCTAGTATAATTTATTATAAATAGAAATGCTTTAGACTACAGTTGAAGACACTAATTATAAAAGAATAGACCTGTTTGTCCTAGCTAAGGCCTATATGAATGTCATTCCCACAATGGGAGGAATCTAATCTTTTAGTTTTATCTATAAAAGAAAAACCAAGATTCCTCACAAAAACGGTTCGGAATGACAATAGCCAGGGCTTATACTTAGAGCAATTACTTCTATTCTTTAGTCAATAATATAACTTTCCTGTCATCCTGAGCCTAGCGAAGGATCTTATGCCTGATCCTACTATTTTGTCATCCCGAAATGAAATGAGGGATCTAATGTTTGGTCTTTTAAATAAAAACCAAGATTCCTCACAGAAGCAGTTCGGAATGACGATAGCCTTGGTTTTATACTTTAGGAAAATAGTTTTAAGCTAGATAGGACCTAGTATAATTTATTATAAATAGAAATGCTTTAGACTACAGTTGAAGACACTAATTATAAAAGAATAGACCTGTTTGTCCTAGCTAAGGCCTATATGAATGTCATTCCCACAATGGGAGGAATCTAATCTTTTAGTTTTATCTATAAAAGAAAAACCAAGATTCCTCACAAAAACGGTTCGGAATGACAATAGCCAGGGCTTATACTTAGAGCAATTACTTCTATTCTTTAGTCAATAATATAACTTTCCTGTCATCCTGAGCCTAGCGAAGGATCTTATGCCTGATCCTACTATTTTGTCATCCCGAAATGAAATGAGGGATCTAATGTTTAGGTCTTTTAAATAAAAAAGACAAGATTCCTCATAAAAGCAGTTCGGAATGACAGTAGCCAAGGCTTATACTTAGAGCAATTACTTCTAGTCTTTTATGTTTTGACCTTTATATTATAAGCCTGAAAGGAAGTTATATATCTAATCATTTAATCTTTTTCCACCCATATCTTCAAGTAAAATATTAGTGAAATGCTTCCCGCCCTCATAATTTAAATGACTAGCATCAAAGAAATACTCTGGCCTATCATAAAACCTATCATCTTGACTATAATTAAAATAATCAATAGCATACTTATCAGCTAAATTTTCCATAATCAGGTTAAAATTATCCTTAAATTCCACTGGAAAGTGACTATCATAGTATTTAGTATAGGGTGGTGATACTAAGACTGGCTTAATGTCATGTAGCTTTGCCAACTGAATAATATCTTCCAGGTAGCCAATGAACTCTGTTTCATTATCCAAACCTTCTTCTATAAATTCCAGGTGGCGCTTGCTGGTTTTTTCTCCATCTAAAATCATTTTATCCCTTTCTATAGTGTAGTTAAAATAATCTTTAGGCGGTTCTTCATAGTCTTCTTCAAAGATGTATTTAATATTAGATTCAGCAGTTAGTATAGGTAGGAGCTTATATTTAGTATAGTCATCTAAATTAAATTTTATAATGTCTTTAGGACCTAGTAACTTATAATATACCTTATTAAACTCATCGAAATTATCATTATCATAACCTATATATAGGCTGATATATGATACTGGAAGTATTAGGCTTGATCCCTCTTCAAAGTGGTCTATGTAGTTTTCAAAGAGCCTTAAATCATAAAGCATTCTTTGGGCTGGAAGGGCGAAGTTAAATCCCGTAAGACCTGTATCTTCATAATTAAGGCCATAATAACCATGAGAGGTTCCTAGGTTGCCTATTTGGATTTTGTCAGGAACATTGTAAAACTTATAGCTAGAGTTTTGATACCTATAGTGGTTTGTATTTATGTATTTATTATTAATAACTCCAATAATGGAGAATATTATAATAGAAAATATTAACAACTTAATAAGAAATTTTTTCATTTTATCCTCCTAAAATTGAAAGTATATAAATTCTGCACTTCCAAAAACTCCAAATATTACTATAGAAAGGCTAATGCCTATATAGAATAGCCACCTAAATAGAAAGTTGGACTTTCTAACTAGCTTATATAAATCACCTTTAAACTCTTCTAAAATTTGAATAGCTATAAGTAGGCCAATACTTATTAAAGCTATAGTAAATTGATATTCATCTAATCCTAAACTTGTGCCTGTTTGGAAGAAGTTATTAAAGTCTCCCTTAAATAAATTAGAAAAAACATATTTGGCATCTTCAATGGAATTAGCCCTAAATAACACCCAGGTTAGGTTTGCAACAAGGAACATATATATAATCCTAAGTGGATTCAAGATAAAGTTGAACCTATCCATTTTGAAGACTTTTTTAAAGCGAAATCTCATCTTAGCAGTTAAGTTAGATAAGGCAGAAAGAAGTCCGTGGACTAATCCCCATACTACAAAGGTGTAGTTAGCGCCATGCCATAAACCAGATACTAAAAATGTAAAGATTAAATTGAAGTAATGGCGGGTTTTAGAAACCCTATTGCCGCCTAGTGGAATATATATATAGTCTCTAAACCAAGTTGAAAGGGAAATATGCCACCTATCCCAAAATTCTCCAATAGACTTGGCCAAGTAGGGTCTTCGGAAATTTTCCATAAGCCTAAAGCCCATAATCTTTGCTGACCCAATGGCAATTTGGGAGTAGCCAGAAAAGTCACAGTATATCTGGAAGGTAAAAAATATGGTTGCAATAACTAGTGACAAACCTGTAAAGCTTTCAACATTGTTATAAACATTATTTACCAATATAGCCAACCTATCAGCTATAACTACTTTTTTAAACATGCCAATAGCTATTAAGATTAGACCTTCAACAGTATTATCATAATCAAACTTATGAACTTCCCTAAATTGTGGCAATAGATTATCCGATCTTTCAATAGGGCCAGCAACTAATTGTGGGAAGAAGGTCACAAAAAGAGCATATATACCAAAATGTCTTTCAGGCTTGATGGTTCCCTTATAGACATCAATTGTATAGCTAAGGGTCTGAAAGGTGTAGAAAGATATACCCATGGGAAGGAGTAGCCTAAAATCAGGTAGATAAAAGTTTATACCAAAGTAATTTAAAAGGTCTTGGGTGGTGTGGTTAAAGAAATTAAAATACTTAAAAATAAATAGCATAGATAGATTTCCTAAGAGAGAAATCAGCAGGTATTTTTTCTTTAGTTTCTTATTATCAGTTCCCCCTATTTTTAAACTAAAATAATATGATATTAATGTAGAAAAAACTATTAAAACTATGTAAATCGGTTTCCAAGCCATGTAAAAATAATAGCTAGCAGCTAATAAGAGAATCCACCTGTATTTGTGATTTAATAAAAAATATAGTAGGACTACAGTTGGAAAAAATATTAAATACTCTACTGAATTAAATAACATATATTCACCTTTTTCTTAAAATTATACTCTCTATTATATATTAAAATAGGTCTTTCATCAATTATAAGCCTTAATAAAATGTAATGGTGTAACTTAAATGTAATGATATTGTAACCTGTATTTCTTTGACAAAATAGCTACATTATAATATTATTAAATTAGGATAAACATATAAAAGTATATATAAAATAATAGGAGGTATAATTATGAAGATTAAGAAAAAAGTAGTTGCTACTTTTGGTATAGCGGCCATATTAGGAACTTCATTATTAACTGGAGCCACTGGAGCAAACAATGAAGTAAAAGGTGTATACAAAAACATGAGAATCGTAAATAATGGAGCTGTTTTAAATTTACCAGCAGACCAACAATCAGTAATAATAAATGGTTGGACATATTTGCCAGTAAGGGCAATGGGAGAGGCTTTAGGACAAGAAGTTACTTGGGGAGGAACTGCAGATCCAAACAGCGTGTACGTTTCAGGTGGAACTGGAGGCTTAAGTGTAGAAGAACACAATAAGAGACTTATGGAATTAAATGAAGCTAAACAAAAGGTTGCAGCTAAAGAGGCAGAAATTAAAACATTAAATGAAAAGATTAAAAAATTAGAAGAAGAAAACAAGAAAACAGGTGGCAGTGTAAATAATACAGATTTAGAAAATAGGATAATAAAAAATCTATCAGATAATAGTAAGTATAATAATATAGAGTTTGACATAAAGGTTAAAGAAAGAAATGGAAGGTCTGTAGATGTAAATGTGAAAATAGATAGTTCCAGTAGAACAGATTGGTATAGGTTAAATACATCAGAAAAAAAATCTTTTGCAGTAGATATTGTTGATGAAATTCAAGAAGATTATGGTAGTTATACTGTAAATGGATATATTGATGTTGGGGGATCATATGATTCAATGGATTTCTATGGAAATTCAAGAGGAAATGTAGAAATAGGAGCAGGTTC
>CAZRYA010000031.1:0-3134 GCA_964604235.1 uncultured Tissierellaceae bacterium
TGTTAACTACTTATGTTCAAAAATTATAATTTAAGAATTTATATTAATAATAACTGAATTTAGACTAACTTTAATAAAGCTTAATATTTTCAAGCTTTATTTTTTATTAAATTCATTTCGATCATTTTTAAGTTTTGAACTTAACTTTCGTATATTTATGGCTATTTATATTTAATTATGATTTATGCCTTAATTTTCAAAATTTGAAGATACATAAAGTTTCTTTAAATTATCTTTATTTTTGTATTTCATACAATCATCTGATAATTCACATCCATTGCAACTACTACTTTCATAAACTTTATATTCTGATTTATATTCATTTACATTTTTTCTAGTTGATCTATATACATATTCTAATTTTCTTCCATTTGCACAAATATATGAATTTTCATCTTCTAAATACTTCATATTTCTTTAAAAAAAGGTATCAAAGTTGTCATATCTGAAGGGTTAGAAAAGCTCTCAATGCCTTGTGCATTAAATATTGTATGCAGGCTTTAGCTGACCATTTCTCATATGGTCTTCTTTCATTCTCATAAAAGTATCATCATGGTCTGTTCTTGAATAGCTATTTCTTTCTCCCATTATTTCAAGATGTTTTTCATATATATTTAGCTTATTTAACCATTCTTCATAAAGTTCATAATCTTTTTGTAATTGAGATTTTCTCCTTCCTTGACCACAAACAAAAGTTAGATTCTCTTTTTACAAGTATTTCTAATTTTATTAAACTTATTTTTTAAGAACTTAATAAACTCTTTTGAATCTAATTTCTTATCACTTTTAAAGTATTCATTTATTTTTTCAATGAATCTATCTTGATATTTGAGTATAGATTTTTTCCAAACAAAAGTTTATTTATTTTAAGCCTAAGATAGTCTCATATTTTTAAAGCATAGTTTGTCAAATAAGGATTTCATTAATATTTTAGTTTAAAGTGGATTATTTTAAAGGTTATTGTATAATTAGATTATTAAATCAAAGGGGGAGATCAGATGGATGTAGTTTCAATTAGAGAATGTCCTGACTATAAGGATAGAGCTATAGAGTATTTTCAGGATAAGTGGGCTAGTGAAGATAGTATGAAAGTATATGAGGATAGTATAAGTCATTGTATAGGAGCAAGAAACCCTTTGCCCCAGTGGTATTTACTAGTAGATAAGGATGAAATTATAGGATGTAGCGGAATAATAACTAATGACTTTATAAGCAGGGGTGAATTGTATCCTTGGTTGTGTGCTTTATTTATTGAAGAAGGCCATAGAGGAAATAACTATGCTAAATTATTAATAGATAGGGCTAAACTAGATACTAAAGATATGGGTTTTTCTAATCTATACCTTTGTACTGACCATATAGGCTATTATGAAAAACATGGTTTTAAATACCTAGCTATGGGCTACCACCCGTGGGGAGAAAGTTCTAGAATTTATGAGATAGACTTGGATTAGCCAGTCTATCTCATTTTTTAATATATTTTTTGCCCAAGAAGTAAAAGACAAGTCCACCTATACTTAAAGTTAAACCCATAATTACTATTATATAAAAACCAGAAAATTTAGCTGCTTGAAGGAATTGGCCCCTAGCTGGTTCTTCAAAGATAAACATATCATTCTTTACCTTATTTATAAGAAGTAGGTTTATTATAACTATAAAAGAGCCGAAGCTTCCTAAGACTAAACCTAATTTGTTCCAATTAAACTTGATAAGTAGTAATATATCGTCTAGGGGGCTAGACTTAAACTGACTCCCATTAGATTTTGGACTAGTCTTATCAACTCCAAGTAGGTAATCTATAGATACATTTAGGACCTTGGCCAAGGCTACTAAATTGTTTAAATCTGGACTAGAAGCCCCTTGTTCCCATTTGGATACAGCCTGTCTAGATACATCTATTTGATTAGCCAGATTTTCTTGGGATAGGCCTAATTTTCTTCTCTCCCTATATAATCTTTCTCCTAAATTCATACAATCACTCCTTTTACTAGTTAAATTATATAAGATGGACAAAAACATTACTAGTTATACAAAGTGACAAGGTGTCAACCTATGGTTGCAAATATGGGAAATAGCTATTTATTGATATTAAATTCATTAGATAAGTAAGTTTTATTTGCTAAATATAGTATAATGTAATTAGAAAATTATTCCCAGGAGATGGAGGAGATAAATATGGATAACAAAAAAATACTACTAGTATCAGACTTTGTAGGAGTTGGAAAAGTGGCATTAGCTACTATGATACCAATCCTTTCCACAATGGAGGCCAAATTAAGCTATTTACCAACAGCTATGATATCTAACAACTTTGGATACGGAGAAGCTGTAATACATGATCTAACAGACTTTATGAAAGATAGCAAAGACATGTGGAAGAAGCATAATTTTCAATTTGATATTATAGTTACTGGAATACTTATGAATACAGATCAAGTAAGAATAGTAGAGGAAATAATAGCCTATCAGGCAGAAAAACCTATTGTAATCTGTGATCCTATTATGGGGGATGGAGGTAGTGTCTACCCTGGGCTTTCTGAAAGTCTAGTGGAAGCTTCAAGGGAAATGGGCCTAATAGCAGATATAATAATACCAAATCTTACAGAACTTTCCCTAATTTTAGGAGAAGAATATTCTAAGAATATGACTTATGAAAAAATGGACAAATGGTTGTATAAGTTAATGGATAGAGGAGTAAAGGCTGCAGCTATAACTAGTGTCCATATTGATGGTAAACACTATGTATATGGCTATGACCAATCAGGTGAAATCTTCAAGGTAGAGTATGAGCATATACCAATGGAAATTGGAGGCAGTGGAGATGTTTTTACATCCCTATTGGTAGGCAGGATGAAAAAAGACTTCAATTTAAAGGAGTCTATAATATATGCTACCAGGCTTTTAAGTGAAATTGTAAAAAAAGAATATGCTAGGGGAATTGGAAACTATGTTATGGAAATAGAGATAGAGAAATACTTGCAAGATATATATAAAGGTTTAAGTAAAAGGGACTAGATCTTATGAAAATAGATATTGTAAGTTATGAAGACCAATATTTAGAAGATTTTAAAAACCTATCCTATGAATGGTTGGAAAAATATGTTTCAGTAGAGCCGGAAGATGAGAGGATACTC
>CAZRYA010000031.1:3144-11812 GCA_964604235.1 uncultured Tissierellaceae bacterium
TATTTTGCCCAGGATGGAAACAAGCTAGTGGGAACAGTAGCTTTAATAAGACTAGATAGCAAGCTATTTGAATTGGCAAAATTAGCTGTCACTGAGGACTATAAGGGTCAAGGGATAGGTGACTTGCTAATGGAAGTTGCAATAGATAAGGCAGGCCAACTAGGGGCTGAAAAAGTGCTACTTTTTACGGCAAGAAAATTAGTTGCTGCCATAGGCCTATATGTAAAACATGGATTTAAAGAGATTCCCTTAGAGGAAAATAAATATATAGAATCAGATGTTCTAATGGAGTTAATACTTTAATTTTATTAATTTAGATTTATTTAATGGAGGTGGAAATGATAGATATCAAGGATAGGAAGGATATAAGTACATTGGACAAGATAAGATTGGTTGTAGATAAGATGGTCCCAGACCTGGGATTTGAAAAGATGACAATTAGGGACATATGTTCAGAGGTTGGTATAACAGTAGGGACCTTCTACCACTATTTCCAATCAAAGGATGATTTGATGTTTGATAGGTATGTGAGGACCCAAGAGTACTTTGAAGAATTATATGATAAAAAACTTAAGTCACTTGATGAGGTTGATGCTTTAAAATTATTTTTTTTAGAATATATTGACTACAATAAGTCTAGGGTTTACCCAATATTTAAGGAATTTGAACTTTTACTAATAAAAAATTCCACTGAATGGAGTGGAAAACACCCTAGGAGTATTAGTAAAATTTTAACTAGCCTGGTAGAAAAGGGTCAAACTAATGGAAGTATTAGGAAAGATTATAATAAAGAAGATATGGTTTTGTTTTTCAATATAATAAGCCAAGGTATAACATCTGAGTATTTATTCAGTGGGGGAGATTGGGAAGATACCAGTGGGTTAGAGCAGCTAATAGGAGATAATATAGAAAATATTAGGAATAAATAAACTATCCTTTTGGATAGTTTTCTATTTGACAAAATAGATTGTTAATTATATAATTTATCTAACAAGTTAGACAAACATGTTAGATAAATTAAAGGAGGATTTTTATGAAAAGGAAAATATCTTTATTTTTGTTTTTAACCATGGTTTTATTTTTTGTTGCAGGTTGTAGTAATAAGGACTTAGCTGAAACGAGTTTGTTTAAACCTGGGAAATACATAGGAGAAGGAAAAGGTTTTGGCGGACTTATAAAGGTAGAAGTTGAAGTATCTGATAGTGAGATATTATCTATTGAAGTGTTAGAACAAAATGAAACAAAAGGAATTAGTGACCCTGTATTTGAAAGGATTCCAAGTTTAGTTGTGGAAAATCAAAGTATAAATGTCGATCAATATCAGGTGCAACTATGGCAAGTGAAGGTTTAATAGGAGCCATTAAAAACGCTTTGGAGCAAACAGCTAGTGATATGGAAGTTTTAAATAAGAAGATAGAAGAAACTAAAATAGAGGGTAAGTTTGAAAAAACAACTGATGTTGTAATAATAGGAAGTGGAGGAGCCGGCATGAGTGCAGCTAAAGAAGTTGTAGATGCAGGTCTTAATGTTATAATTTTAGATAAATTGAGTTCTGTTGGTGGCAATACTTTAATGGCAGGTTCTGCTTTAAATGCTGCTAATCCCCTTAGGCAGGAAAAACAAAAAATGTCTAAGACAGAAATGGATACTATAGAAAAGTTTTTAAATTTGGAAGCAAAGGATGAGTTTGTCAAGAAATGGCAGGAAATTTTAAGTAAAGAAGTAGATGAATACAAATCTAGTGGAGAAAATTATTTATTTGATTCACCTAATTTCCATAAACTACAGACCTATGTTGATGGGGACTATGTAGGGAATCCTAGTTTAATAGACATACTAGGAGATAATGCCCTAGGAGCAGTGGAGTTTTTAGAGGATCTAGGAGCTAAATGGAATGATGAAATTCAAGCAGCAGTAGGAGCTACTTGGAAGAGAAATCATACACCAACTACAGATTATGGATTGGCAGGCTCATCTTTTGTACTTCCACAGGTAGATTATGTAAAATCTAATGGAGGAGAGATAATTCTTGAAAGTAAGGTTGAAGAAATATTAATGGAAGATGGCAAGGTTATTGGTGTGAAGGGACATAAATTAAATGGTCAAGAATTTGAGATTAGGGCAAATAAGGGTGTAATCATAGCAACAGGTGGATTTGCTGCCAATGTTGAAATGAGGCAAAAATATAATAAGCATTGGGCTAATTTAGATGAGAGTGTTGCTACAACTAATGGAGCCCAGGCAACAGGAGATGGAATCATAATGGGAGAAGCACTAGGAGCCAATTTAGTTGGGATGGAGTGGATTCAATTGATACCAACTTATGGAAAAGGTGTTTTCACCCCCTATATAGAAAATCAATTTTATATAAATAAAAATGGTGAAAGGTTTGTTGCAGAAGATGGTAGAAGAGATGTTCTTGCAGGGGCTATCCTAGAACAAGAAGGTTCACAAACTTATATTATATCCGATGCAAATACTGTTAAAGACGGTATGACTACAATAGGTGTAAATGTGGATGAAAGAATGGAAGAAAATCCTGACTTATTATGGAAAGCTGATAGCTTGGAAGCTTTAGCAGAATTAATAGGTGTTCCCTATGAAAACCTAAAGAAAACAGTTGATACATTTAATAATTCAGTAAAGAATGGTAATGATCCACTGGGAAGAAATATGTTTGATAAAGAATTCGGACAGGGACCATTCTACGCAGGTCTTACAGGACCTATGGTTCACCATACTATGGGTGGGCTTGAGATAACAGAAAAAGCAGAAGTATTAGATAAGGAAGGAAATATAATAGAAGGCTTGTATGCAGCTGGAGAGGTAACTGGTGGAATCCATGGAGCTAATAGGCTAGGTGGAAATGCTATTGCAGATATAATAGTATTTGGTAGGATAGCAGGTAGAGAAATATCTAAATAGAAAATAGAAATACTTCCTAATCATCATAAGGGAAGTATTTTTTATGTAAATATGCTTGTGAATAGGGTATAAATATTATAATCAAATAAGGGAAGTGATAATATGAGAAAAAATAATAGGATAGGCTTTGTAAAGTATTTAGTTATAATCTTAATAATATTTACATCCAGTATAGGTTCATATGCTCATAGTGTAGAACTTCAGTTGATAGCTAGTAGGGGGTTAGTCTTCCAAGATGGAATGGCTTCTGATGAAATAAGGCTCTTGAAAGACTTTTTTAGGATTAGAGGGGAGTCAAATGTTCCCTGGGGATATTCATATGATAGTAAAACCAAAGACTTAGTAAAAAAATTTCAAAAAGAAAAAGGAATTAAACAAACAGGTAAGGTAAATAAAGAAACCCTAGATTTAATAAACAAGGAAATAATCGATAAAGAGTATAAGCTTTCTATTAGGCAACCAGAGTTAGATACAAATAAAGATAGGATAGTGATTAACAAGTCATCAAATACCCTATATTTTTTTAAAAATGGACAAATATATAGGACTTATCCTGTTGGAACAGGAAAAACACCAGATAAAACACCAGATGGTAAACATACTATAGTGACTAAAGCCAAAAATCCATATTGGGGAGGTGCTGGAGTTAGTGATCCAATTCCAGGAGGTGACCCTAGTAATCCACTGGGTAAAAGGTGGATGGGGATATCCTATGGTGGTGGAGCTAGTTATGGGATCCATGGCAATAGTAATCCTTCTTCCATAGGCAAGTATGTTTCTCTCGGATGTATTAGGATGTTCAATGGGGATGTTGAAAAATTTTATGAAGAAGTAAAAAAAGGAACAGAAGTTTGGATAGGAAATGAATCAACTTTAATAGCTTATGGTGTAGAATTTAATGATAAATTTAAGGCTAATTATACAAAAGATAAGCCTCTAAAAGATAAATCTCTTATAGATAAGCCAAAAGAGGTCTATGATATTCAATTGGTAATTAAAGAAGAAATCTATGGGCTTAATCATAAGATTGTTAATTACAAGGGGATTAATTATTATCCTATGGAAGATATAGTTTCTTATCTTGGAGGAGGAGTGGAGACTTTACCTGGTGAGATTAAATTAAACTTGGGGGGTAAAGATATAAGTTTTCCCATAGAATCAAACATATCTAACGTTGATGGAGGGGTAAATAAGAATATAAAGGCTTTTACTTTAAATGGAAAAGCCTATATGCCTATTAGAGAAAGCTTAGAAACTTTTGGATATTCTGTTAAGTGGAATGAGGAAGGAAGATTGATAATCATAGACTAGGAAGCAAAGCTTCCTAGTCTTATTTGTATAAATTGACCACTTACTAGGTTAAACTAACCTCTTAAGTGGAAGCTATTTACTTTATTTTTATAAAATATATAATTTAACTATAGTCAGGAGGTTAGGTATGAAGATTCGGATAGAGGTGGATAAAGAAACTAAAGAAGAAGAGATAGTAATTATATGTAGGGAATTAAATGATGAAATTTATAGTATCCAGAAGATGCTTTCTGAAACTATGGATAAGGCAGAAAAACTAAGTTTTTACAAGAAGAATACAGAATACTATTTGTCTTTAAGTGACATAATATTTTTTGATACTGATGAGAACTTCATAAATGCCCACACAAAAGATGACATATATAAGGTCAAGTATAAACTATATGAATTGGAAGGGATGCTACCAAATGAATTTATAAGGGTATCAAAATCTACTATTATAAATGTAAACCATGTTATATCAGTAGATAAGAACATAACATCGTCAAGTGTAGTTGGTTTCGATGGAACTTATAAGACGAATTTTGTATCAAGACATTACTTTAATGATTTTAAAAATAGGCTAGATGGGGTGAGAAGATGAAAAAAGATAATCTTTTATTAGGTGGTTTATTTATATTTTTAGGGGCTTGGCTATTGGGCAGTAAGTTGGGATATTTAGGTGATATGAATTTATTTACAGTGGTTATCAGCATTTTATTGGGAATTATGGCGATTAAAAATTTATTTAAGAGGGAATTTTCAGGATTTTTATTTTCCTTGGCTTTTATAGGTATATTAAATGCAAAGTTATTAGGCATAGAGGCTATAACTCCTTGGCCAATATTATTTGCAGCTACTTTGGCCAGCATAGGTATGTCCTTAATATTTGGAAGTAGGAAGTATAAACATGGTTATCACAATTTTAACGATTCTAGTTATATCCAAACTGAGGATATGACATATGATGAAGATGGTTTTTTTCATATAAGTAATACTTTTGGAGAAACTATAAAGTATATTCAGTCTGATAACTTTAAGGAAGCGGATTTAAAGTCAACATTTGCAGAATTAAAAGTATATTTTAGCGATGTAGAAATAGACGGTGACAGTGCAGTTATAAATGTAGATGCTAAGTTTGCAGGGATAGAGGTATTTATCCCAAAAGAATGGGAAGTCATAATTGATGCTAGAACTTTTTTTGGAGAAATAGAGGAAAAAAACAGGTATAGCCTAGGAGGAGATAAAAGAATCTACATCAGAGGAGATGTAGCCTTTGCAGGGCTAGAAATAATATATATATAGGAAGTTCTAATAAAGGCCATACTTAAGTTTATAAGTATGGCCTTTATTATTTAAGAAATATGGAAAATTAGTAGAAAATGAGGAACTGATTAGAGAAGTGGATGAGATTAAAATGTATTAGAGCCTAGTTTTAAGGCTAGGCTTTTACTTATACAAAAAAATCTAATATCAGTAATCTATATAGTTAGAGCTAAAAAATCCATATGGCAAGATTGTTGAAAAATAAACGAACTTAATGTATATTGAATATACAACAATATAATGCTGAAAGGTAAGGGAAGGCCATGGATTTCAACCAACTAAAGTATATTGTGGAAATAGTAGAAACAGGAAGTATTTCTAAGGCTGCAAATAATCTATTTATTTCACAGCCTAATTTGAGTAATCAAATAACAAACTTAGAAAATGAAATAGGAAAAACTATATTTACAAGAAACAATAGGGGAGTGACTTTAACTTCATATGGAGTTGAGGTATATCACTATGCCAAGTCTATTGTTAAGCAATTTGAAATAATAGAGAATAAGATTCTAACTAAGTCTAATGATAATAAGGTGAGAATATCTTCTTTTGGAAAGGAAAACTAGAGCTAGATTTTATAAATAAATAGGAAGTAAAAGAGAACAAATATATTTTGTTCTCTTTTTTTGCATTAAATATAAAGCTAGACTTAATTATGTTATAATTAATTTTAACGGGGTGATTATTATAATAGGCTATGCATGTTTATCTGTTGGAAATAGAAATATTAAATTTAAGACTATATTAAAGAAAAATCTAAGTGAAGAAAACTTAGGGCCAGTAATAGACCATAATATGAACATTTTAAAGCAGCTAATAGAATATAATATAGACAGGAATATTAAGATGTTTAGGATTACATCTGACTTGGTTCCTTTTGGAGATATGGCTAGGGAGTTTGTAAATTGGGAGAAAATTTATCATGATGAATTTCTAAGTTTAGGTAAAGTCATAAAAGAAAATGAGATGAGGGTTTCCTTCCACCCAGGCCAATATACAGTCTTAAACTCTAAGGATGAAAAAGTAGTAGAAAATGCCATTAAGGATTTAGATTATCATACCAAAGTCCTTGACTTAATGGGTTTAGATAAGTCACATAAAATAGTTCTTCATGTAGGAGGGGTCTATGGGGACAAAATAGCTAGTAGGGATAGGTTTATCAAGAATTATCATAGATTAAATGAAAATATAAAATCTAGGTTGGTAATTGAAAATGACCACAGGTCCTATAATATAGACGATTTACTATATATAAATAAGCATATTAATATACCACTAGTTTTTGATAATCTCCACAATGAAATCTTAGGGTCTGAAAGTAGCCTGGGAGATATTGATATAATAAGGCTATTTAATTCTAGCTGGAAGGAAGAAGATGGGAGACAAAAAATCCATTATTCTCAACAGGCCAAGGGAAAAGCCATAGGTTCCCATTCTAGTAGGATAAATTTAGAGGAGTTTCTAGAATTTTTTAATAGGATACCCTTTGATTTAGATATAATGCTGGAAGTAAAAGATAAGGACCTATCATGTATTAAGTGTAATAATGGACTTTCTAATGATATAAGAAGATTAGAAGAAGACTGGGCTAGGTATAAGTACAATGTTTTAGAGCATAGCAATAAGCTTTATAATGAGATTAGGACTTTATTAAAGGATAAGAACTCAAATATTGGTATAGAATTTTATAGGTTAATAGACCAAGCTTTAAATGAAGAAATTACTCAAGGTCAGGCCTTAAATGGAGTGGACCATGTATGGGGATATTTTAAAGATCTTGCCAGTCAAAGTGAAAAAGACAGGATGGCTAAATACAGAGAGGGCATTTCCACAGGGAAGCTTTCTTTGAGGCAAGTGAAGAATTACTTATTAAAATTAAGCGAAAAGTATAATAGGGTCTACCTATTAGATTCATACTACTTTAACTTCTAGGAGGATAAGATGGAAATAAAATTAAGTGAAATAATAATAACGGCAGTTATAGGCTTTATCTTAGTCTATAATTTTCAAAGAAAGAAAAAGTTAAAGATCAAGGCCAGCGTAAGTAAAAATGTTTATTCATTTGTTTTAGGATTGGTAGTTTTAATAGTCCTTAGCTATCTCTATTCAAAAGATACTAGATTAACTGGTATAGCAGGTTTAGGTTTGGCTATGCTTTGGATTATGTATACATCTAATGGGATTACAGAAGAGGGGATACAAATATATAAAAGTCCTAGGGTTTTGCTCTTACAAGAAACTTGGAAAGATATAAAAACCATAACAATTGAAAGAAAAGAAGATGTATCTTTAAGATACGAAGGAAGGCTTACATATAACACACTACATTTTCATTTAGAAGACTATGAGGAATTAGTAGGAATTATTGAGGCTAATATGGATAAAAAGAAATTTATAATAAAATAAAAATTATAAGAGAAAGGGAGTAGCTTACTGCTTCCTTTCTCTTATAATAACCTTAACAAATAGGTCAGCTTGTTTATTTATCTGCTTTCTTATAGCAATTATATGATTAGGAGTATTCATTCTAACTAGGCTGCCTTCATAGGGAAAGTCAATATATAGTACTTTTTTAATTATAGCTTCAAATTTATAGGTTTTAGTATTCATCATCTACTTCCCAAATATATTATTGGATATAGCTTATACTTTGTTAGCCTTTTGCCGATATTAAAACTAGGAGGTGTTATGGCATGGATGCTAAAAGTATAAGTTTAAAGGGAATAAGTTATCAAGTAAGTAATGAAAGCAATATAGTTAATAAGACGGATAAACTTACTTTAGATGAAAATACTAAAAAAGCAAATGTAATAAACTCTAAGTCTACTAGCAAAAAAGCTACTCTCTTATCTGATCAAGAGAAAATAGACCAGTATTTCAATAGAATAGAAGAGAAGATAAATGAAATACATGAATTGGAATTAAAAGATTTGAATACATTGAACTTAAAAGATGATGACTTGAGAAGAGGGGCAAATATAGTAAAAGCTAAATCTATAGTTGCCAATCTTTCAAGAGGAGTTGTAGTTTCGTCCCTAGACATATCATTTGCAGATAGTATCTTACCTGGAGAAGTTCAGAAAGCAAGGGCTACAGGTGATGAATTTAGAAAACAAAAGATAGAAGA
>CAZRYA010000032.1:0-11784 GCA_964604235.1 uncultured Tissierellaceae bacterium
CATCTTTAATATATATAGGTGGAGTTTGCGCTTCATCTAAAATCTTAAGTTCCTCAACTAGTATTTCCACTTGACCTGTTGGTATTTCTGGATTTATAGATTGTCTCTCTCTTACTCTACCCCTAACAGCCAAAACATATTCAGACCTAATTTTCTCTGCTTTAGTGAATATATCTTCTGAAATAGTATCATCAAATACTATTTGTGCTATTCCCTTTGTATCTCTTAAGTCTACAAATATTATTGAACCTAGGTTCCTTTCCTTCTGAACCCATCCCATTAAAACTACTTCTCTACCTATATCTTCTTTTCTTAAGTCACCACACATGTTAGTCCTTCTTAAATTTCCCATTCCTTCTGACATAAAATCCCTCCTTAAATATAAAAAAAACCCCTCATCTCTGATATTCAGGGACGAGAAGTTTACTCGCGGTACCACCCTAATTAGGTATTCCTCACTCAAAATTTTAACGCATTTCTGCGAATCTTTCAATTTACTCAAAAGTGTCTTCGTTAAACATTCTTACTAGTTTTCACCACCCACTAGCTCTCTAGGACAGAATAATCTAACTACTCCTCTTTATCAAAGTATTATATATGTCTAATAATTATAAAATAATTCTAACTAACTGTCAAGGTCTTCATTACCATTAATAAAATCTACAAACAACTGATCTTCTTTACTAATATGCCAACCTAACCATTCTATAATCAAAACCTTCAACCTGTTTAAATTATCTTCACTAGTTCCCTGATTAACTATACTGTCATATAGTTTCCTTACTTCGCCCATAAAATGACTGTGACTATTTTTATGATTTTCATAATATGGAAAGTCATTTAATTTCATTAGCTCTTCTTCTTCGAAAAAGTGATTAGTAGTATATTCCATTAAAAATATAAAGACCTTATCAACTTCTTCTTTTTTTGCATTAACCCCTAAGTTGAATATATCATTTGCCTTATCAAAAATCATTTTATGTTGGCTATCTATATTTTCTACACCTATTCTTAAATCATCGGTCCACCACAACATATTACTCCTCCTCAATAAATATAATTTCTCCTGTCTAAAAGTACATCTAATTCATTAATATATTGATCCAAGCTCTTATAATTAGGTACTCTACTTATAATATTGTCCTCTTTATTGTATATTTTAGATATGGCTCCCATTCCAACACCAATAATAGTCTCACGTTCTTCTATCATAGCTACATTATAGATACATTCCTTATCCAGCCTGCTGTATCCTATGTTTTCTAGATTTCCATAACTTTGTTTTTGCCTATACAAATAGTATGGAATATACTTTTCAGCATACATAAAATCCTTGACCAACTTCATTTGAGACTCTACTAGAGACGCTTCTATATTATATTTATCTACTTCTTCTTTAAACTTAGATCCTGTCTTTACAGCCAAAGTGTGAACAGTTATATTATCCGGACTTAAAGCCTTTAAACTATCTAAAGTATAGGATATTTCTTTTATTCCCTCTGAAGGTAAGCCTAAAATTAAATCCATATTAATACTATCAAAGTTTAAGCCTTTAGCCAAGTTGAAAATTTCAATAATATCGCCAGAAGTATGATTTCTTCCAATTATTTTAAGACTTTTATCAACCATAGTCTGAGGATTAATGCTTATTCTTCCAACTCCATTTTCTTTTAAAATCTTTAGATACTCATAATCTAAGGTATCTGGCCTACCTGCTTCTACAGTAAACTCCTTTATCCGTCCCCTGTAAATACTGTTTATATATTTTAATAAATCATCCATGAGCTGTTTATCCAAAGCAGTAGGGGTTCCACCTCCTATATAAAGTGTATTTATATTTTCTAGTCCTTCATTTCTAGAAACCACCTCAATTTCCCTCTTTAAAGTTTCCACATAGGCTTCCATCCTATCCCTGTACTGATTCATTCCTAGAGATGGAAATGAACAATACAAGCAAGTAGATGGGCAAAAAGGTATGGAGATGTACATACTATAATTCTTATCATCCTTTGATAAATACTTCCTATTCCTGCTAGCTACTTCAATAGCTAGAGATGACTTATCTTCACTAAGCAAATACTCTTCTCTTAAAATCCTATCTATATCATCCTTTGACCTAGACTGATCTAGCAAATTATGGACTATTTTTATAGGCCTAATCCCTGTCAAAATCCCCCAAGACAAGTTATGCCCAAATTCTCTTACCAGTAGTTGCTTTATCTGTTTTTTAACTGGTAACTCATAGTCTAAACTATATTCCTTAAGCCATTGGTTTAAGCCATCTTCATAAGCTATATAAAGTTTTTTGTCCCTTAAATCCAGGTCTATTTGGGTAGAATTATTCCATGTGGACCTGGGAGCATTGTAGACAAGCTCATCTGAAAAAATAGCCTTTATCAATTCTTTTATATCATGAGTCAATTTAAATCCACTTATATTTAAATATATCATCTTATATTAAGAATGGATTTGTCTTTCGTTCTTTTAATATAGTAGTTGCAGGTCCATGACCTGGTAAAACTTGATAATCATCAGGATATACTAATAATTTTTCTTTAATTGACTCAATAATAGTATTATAATCTCCTCCTGGAAAATCAGTTCTTCCAATGGATCCCGCAAATAGAGTGTCACCTGAAATAATTACATTTCCTATTATTAAAGAAATTCCCCCTTCAGTATGGCCTGGTGTATGAATTACTTTCACCTTAAATCCATCATAGTCTATTTCTTCCCCATCTACTAAAAGAACATCTGCCTTCATTTCTATCGCTCCAAAACTCATTGAGCTAGAATAATTAAGACCCCCATCTCCTAGTAATTCAACTTCATCTTTATGGGCTAAAACAGGAATATTTAAAGCTGATTTTACTTGTTCAACTCCGCCTATATGGTCTCCGTGACCATGAGTTAATATAATAGACTGAACATCTATATTATTTTCTTCCACAATATCCAATATCCTACTAGCTTCTCCACCTGGATCTACTATAATACCTTTTTTTGTTTTTTCAGAAAATACAATATAGCAGTTTGTCCCATATCCACTTGTAGTCATAACTATAATTTTCATTTAACTCCTCCTAAAAGTTTTTTTCACTATCTAACATTATGGTAACAGGTCCATCATTTAAAAGACTAACCTTCATATCAGCCCCAAACTCTCCTGTCCCATACTTTATATTTTTTTCTCTTATTTTACCTATAAACCTATTGTAATAGTCTAGTCCTTTTTCTGGACCTGCTGAAAGGGTAAAACTTGGTCGCTTCCCCTTTCTAACATCTCCATAAAGAGTAAACTGAGATACAATCAAAATCTCCCCTTGGATATCCATTAAAGATAGGTTCATCTTATCATCACTATCTTCAAATATTCTAAGTCCCGTTATCTTATCCACCATATAATCTAGGTCTTTTTCATCATCGTCATGGCCTATTCCTAAAAATACTAAAAGTCCTTTTCCGATTTGACCAACCATCTCACCTTCTACTACTACACTTGCCTCTGTAACTCTTTGAATTATAGCTCTCATTTTATGCCTCCTATGAGGTTACCCTATATACATCAATAACACTAGGTATACTTTTAATCTGCTTCATAAATAGATTTAAATCACCTATATCCTTTATCTCTAAAGTTACATTGATTAATACTATATTTCCCTTACCAGTTCTTGCATTTAATGATGTTATACTTAGGTCCGTCTCACTTATTTTATTTGTCACTTCTGCCAATAAACCTGCCCTATCCGATGCCTTAATCTGAATTTCAGATATATAAGAAGATTTTTCATAACCATCCCATTGAACATCTATAAACCTACCTGGATCTTCTGCTATATCTATATTAGAGCAGTCTCTTCTATGAATAGAAACCCCCCTACCTCTTGTTATATAACCAACAACGTCGTCTCCTGGAACTGGATTACAGCATTTAGAAAACCTAACTTTTATATTGTCTATTCCTTCTATGCTAATACCTTGACTTGGCTTAGCTTTAGCCTTAGACCTAGTTTGGTTCTGCTTAATTTTATTTTCTAGTACTTCCTTCTTATCTATCTTGTTATGCTTATAATACTCATCCTTTAATTTAGAAATTACTTGACTTAAATTCACACTACCGTATCCAAGACCTGCATATAGGTCTTCTACTGTATTTATGCTCATCTTATTTGCTATTTCTAAAAGCCAATCTTCATTCATAATATCAGAAGCTTTGAAGTTTAACCTCTTAAGCTCTTTTTCTAAGTTTTCTTTACCCCTAACAGCATTTAAATCTTTTTCTTTAAGTTTAAACCACTGCCTTATTTTATTCCTGGCCTGGGTACTTTTTACTATGTTTATCCAGTCCCTACTTGGCCCATTATTATTTGAAGTGGTTATTATTTCCACTATATTCCCATTTTTAAGCTTATAGTTAAGAGGCACTATCCTTCCATCAACCTTAGCTCCAACACACCTATTTCCTACTTCAGTATGGACCCTATAGGCAAAATCTATTGGAGTAGATCCATCTGGTAAGTTAATAACATCCCCTCTAGGAGTAAATACATAAACCTCATCAGTAAAAAAGTCTATTTTCAAAGTCTCCATGAAATCCTTTGGATCCTTTAGCTCTCCTTGCCACTCTAAAAGTTGCCTTAGCCAAGTTAATTTAGTATCCATTGAATCTTCCTTATCTACACCTTCTTTATATCTCCAATGGGCTGCAATACCATACTCAGCTGTCTTGTGCATGTCCCATGTTCTGATTTGCACTTCGAAAATTTCTCCCTTATCCCCAATTACGGTTGTATGGATTGATTGGTACATATTAGGTTTAGGCATTGCTATATAATCTTTAAACCTACCTGGTATAGGCTTCCACATATTATGAACAATTCCCAATACCTCATAACATTCACTAATGGTGTCGACTAAAACCCTAATGGCAGTTAAGTCAAAAATCTGGTCAAAACTTTTTCCCTGATAGGCCATTTTTTTATATATACTATAAAAATTTTTAGGTCTACCACTTATGTCATAGTCTATATTTACCTTGTCTAAACTGTCTCCTAATTGACCTATTATACTTTCAATATATTCTTCTCTTTCTTTCCGCCTCTTAGAAACCATGTCAACTAACTCATAGTAGTTTTCTGGATCCAAGTACCTTAGGGATAAGTCCTCAAGCTCCCATTTTATTTTAGAGATTCCCAGCCTATGGGCTAAAGGAGCATAGATTTCTAAAGTCTCTATGGCCTTTTCTTTTTTCTTTGCATCACTCATATACTCTAAAGTTCTCATATTATGAAGCCTATCAGCAAGTTTCACAATTATTACCCTTATGTCCTTGGCCATGGCCAAGACCATTTTTCTCAAATTTTCTGCCTGGTTTTCTTGCTTAGTCTTATAGGGCAAATTTTTCAATTTAGTTACCCCATTGACTAAGTAAGCTATTTCCGAGCCAAATTCTTCCTCTATTTCCTCATATGTTACTTCTGTATCTTCTATTACATCATGTAATAGTCCAGCTATTATACTTGAAGTATCCATATTTAAATCTGCTAGTATTAAAGCCACATTTACAGGATGTATAAAAAAAGGTTCTCCTGAGTTCCTAAATTGGCCATCATGAGCTTTTTCTCCGAAATAGTATGCTTTTTCAACTAATTCTAAGTCTGCATCTTTATTGTATGATTTGATTTTTTCTAATAATTGTTCTAACATAATTTCACCTTCTTTACTTAGAATTTCCCCTATAAGAATCTATATTTACCTGCAAAGATTTCCTTCCATTAAATTCATTTATAGTTGGCCCATAAATAATATCTAGATAAATCTTTTCATTTATACCATTATACATCTTATCTAAAGTTTTTTCATCAAAGTACTTACTTAAGTTCTCCTTAAAACTCTCATGGTCTTCAAATATTATTCCCTCTATTATATCATTGTTCTTCATTTTAATAAGTAGCTTTATTACATTCTTGTTTTTTCCAAAAAACATGATTTTTACCACTTCCACCCCAATTGCCCCAAAACTTGGCCTAGAGTTCCCCTTTCCAAAGGGAGCCAGTTTCTCTAGTTCTTTTACTAGTTGAAAACTTAAATCCTCTAAATTTAAGGGGAAATCTATATATCTCTTTGGGATTAAATCTTCATCTGACAAGCTGCAATTAGAATTTAAACCTTCTCTTAAGTCTTTTAGCTTGTCATAGTCTAAAGACATACCGGCTGCCATTGGATGTCCTCCAAACCTGTTTAAACAGCCTTTAACCTTGGTTAATTCTTCAAAGATATTGTAGTCTTCTATAGACCTTGCCGATCCCTTTACTCCTTCCTGGCCCTTGGTTAAAACTATAGTAGGCCTATTGTACCTATCCTTTATCCTACCTGCTATTATCCCAGCAATGCTCTCATGGATTTCATCCCTGTAGACAACAATTACCCTATCTATAGGCCTAGCTTCAACTTCTTTTATAATCAGGTCTACTCCCCTACTGGTCATAGCCTTCCTCTCTTCATTTAACTCCCTAAGATGACAGGCCATCAAGCCAGCTTGACTTTCATCCTCTTCTAAGAGTAAGTCCAAAGCTTTTAAAGCTGTATCTAACCTTCCTGATGCATTTATACTAGGTCCTAGTATAAAACCAACATGATAAACCCCTATATCTTTTCCTTCTAAACTACTTTCTTTTATTAGGGCCTTAAGTCCAATATTCTCTGTCCTATTTAATTTTTCTAAACCTAACTTGGTTATTATCCTATTTTCATCAACCAAATCCACCACATCACAAATAGTAGCTATAGCAGCAAATTCAATTAATTCATAAAGAATGTTGGCATTAGAAGAAAGTCTTTTATGAAGACCTTCTATTAATTTTAAGGCCACAACAGCACCACAAATCTTATCAAAAGGATAATTTGCATATGGGTCCTTAGGATTTATTACAGCATAGGCTTGAGGTTTTACTCTTGTCTGTTTTCCATTTTCATCCTCTAACTTAGGATAATCATGGTGGTCTGTTACTATTACCTTTAAGTCTAAGCCATTGGCATATTCTACTTCTTCCAAGGCAGCTATTCCGTTATCACAAGTGATTATAGTATCAATTCCTTCTTCTTTAGCCTTTTTTATTATGTCTTTATTTATCCCATATCCATCTTCAACCCTATTGGGAATTATATAGTCTACCTTAGCATTCAGGGCTTTTAATCCTTTATACAAGATATAAACAGACATTACTCCGTCTACATCAAAATCTCCTACTATCCTAATACTTTTAGCAGAATTTATATCTTCTATTAAAGATTCTATTCCTCTATCCATGTCTGAAAGTAAACTTCCATCATATAATAAATTTACATCCTTATTTAAATAAGCCTCAATATCCCTATCTTCTACTATATCCCTATTTATAAGTAACCTACTTAAAAAAGGTGATATCCTGTGTTTCTTACTAATTTCCTCTACATTTCCTTTTTTATTTTTTATAAACCATCTTTCCAAATAATCCACCTCAATAGCAAAATAAAATTTAGACCTTATCTAAATTTTACTTTCTTCCGTAATTCTATTCTAAATCCTTCAAAGCCACAAATGACTCTTCACTAATTTTTAACTCCTTCTTTGTCTTATCTAAGTCAGACTTTAACTGAGTATTTTCACTACTTATCTTATCCAGTTCTTTTTTCAGTTCCTTAATCTCTCTCCTATATGAAATACTCCTTATAAGACCTATTATAAAAATAATTGTTGCAGAAAACAAAGCAGATATAATAATTACCATAGCCTGAGAAATCTCTAATTCTGTAAAAATAAAATCTATAATTACCCTATTACCATTTGCCAATGCAAAAATTCCAACTATAACTGCCAATATTAAAAATAGTATAATACTCTTATCCAATTTTGCCTCCCCCTTATTTTTTTATAATATATACCCTAAAACATACAATAAAAACTGCCTATTTAGCAGTTTTTATTGTTTTTTTATTCTTTAAGTCATACCAAATAGGCGAAGCTATAAATATTGAAGAATAACTTCCTGCTATTATACCTACCATTAAAGGTAAGGCTAATATCTTCATATTTTCTACTCCTAAAATATAAACTACTAGCACAGCTATTAATGTAGTTATAGAAGTATTTATAGTTCTCTTTAAAGATTGACTAATACTTTTATTCACAATTTCTTCTGGACTTTCTCTTGGATATAGTTTTACATTTTCCCTAATCCTATCAAATATAACTATAGTATCATTTATAGAATATCCTACAATGGTCAATATAGCTGCTATAAAAGCATTATCAACTGGTATTTTAAATATTGAGTAAAAAGATAACATTATTAAAATATCATGAACCAAGGCTATTATGGCTGATATTCCAAATGTAAATTCAAATCTCCAAGTGATATAAGCAAGCATTAAAACAGTTGCAATTAACATAGAAGTTAATGCCTTCTTCTTTATTTCTGCCCCCATTGATGGCCCTACTTTTTCAGTTTGAAAATTATCTCCCTCTATGTCATACTTTTCTACAAATTTATTTATCAAAGCTGTTGTTTCATTATTAGATAAATCTAATGTAGATTTAATTATTATTTCATCCTTATCATTTC
The DNA here is from genome assembly GCA_964604235.1 of uncultured Tissierellaceae bacterium. Taxonomy (GTDB): domain Bacteria; phylum Bacillota; class Clostridia; order Tissierellales; family Tissierellaceae; genus CAZRYA01. The sequence goes on from CAZRYA010000032.1 coordinate 8,607, forward strand.
CAACATGGATTACAGTTGCATCCTTGTCAAATTCATCAACTAATTCCTTTGCTTCTTCCACTGATATAAACTTACCTATTTTTATTTGAAGTATTGTACCACCAGTAAAGTCTATTCCATAATTTAAGCCACTTACCATAAACATAATTAACCCTACTATAATTATGGCAGCTGAAATCATTCTATAAATATTTCTATTTTTTATTATATTCATAAATATCCTCCTCTTAAGCCCCATATAATTTTTCATTTTTAGCGTTAGTCATGTCTACAAATAATTTTAACAAGAACTTAGTAATAAATACAGATGTAATAATAGAAGCAACTATACCTATTATTAAAGTAACTCCAAATCCTTTTATTGGACCTACTCCAAAGTAATAAAGTACTAGCCCTGCTATTAAAGTCGTAATATTTGAATCCATAACTGAAGTTAAGGCCCTCTTAAAACCTGCATCTATGGAAGTCCTAATCGTTTTTCCTACCCTTAACTCTTCTCTTATCCTTTCAAATATTAAAACATTGGCATCTACTGCCATACCAACAGATAGAATAAGTCCTGCTATACCTGGTAAAGTCAACTTAACTCCTAAAGCTGCCATAGTATAAATTACTATAAGTGTATATATTATTAAAGAAAGTGATGAAATAAATCCTGGAACCTTATAAACCACAATCATAAATGCAAATATTATAAGTAAGGCAATTCCTCCTGCTTTAATACTCTTTTCATAAGCCTCTAAGCCTAATGTTGGACCTATTACAGAAGTTGTTTGTTCTATCATTTCTGCTGGTAATGCACCTGCATTGATTAGGTTAGATAGATTAGATGCTGTTTCTAAAGTAAAGTTACCTGTTATAACAGCCTTACCATCAGTTATAGCCTCTCCACCTTCAGATATATGTCTCAAAGATGGGTAAGATATTACCTGGTCATCTAGTACTATAAATATAACCCTATCTTCTATCTTTTCATTATTAATAAGTTCGCCTGTTTTCTTAGCGAATAGTTCTTTACCCTCTTTATCAAATTCTAACGAAACTACTACTTCCTGCTTGCCCATTTCATTGTTATGATATTGGACTTGTGAACCTACTACGTTTTTTCCTGAAACTACTACTTCTCCCTTAGAATCTATAAACTGTAATTGAGCTGTTTTTCCTATTAAATCTATAGCTTCTTGAGGGTTGTCAATTCCTGCAAGTTCTATACGAATTCTCTTGTCTCCTTCAATTACAATGTTTGGCTCTGCCACTCCTAAACCATCTACTCTTTTTGTTATGATAGTTTTTGTTTGCTCCATTAATTGATGTAGTTCTTCCCCTTTAGCATCAGTATCTGCCTCTAGTACTACATACACTCCACCAGCTAGATCTAAACCTAGATCAACTGAATCCTTAGCTTTTTTAATTTTCACATTTCCAATTTCAATACCATTAAGGGCTACAAAAGTAAAACCACCTATTAGTAACAAAATTAAGATGAAAATCATCGTCTTCTTAGCTTTCATCCAAATCCTCCTATTTTCTATTCTAGCTGTTAATACTTTATTAATATTATAATTACAATTTTTACTATGTACTACAATTACTTACTTTAAATACATAAATAAAAAAGTAGTAGGACAACTACCACTTCATATTGGCTTAACAACTAAAATAATATTTTACTGTATTCAATTATAACATAAAGGCTTTTTAATTAAAAGTTTTTTACAAAAGAAAAAAGTCCCCAAGGGAACTTTTCTCAGTTCATTTTAACTAGTCAACTTCAGTGCTTACTGCCCATCTAGTTATTTCAAGTTTAGTCTTAGCTACACCTGATTCTATAACTAATATGTCTTCTTTGGCTACAACTACTTTGCCACGAATACCACCAATAGTAACTATATCGTCTCCTACTTTTAATTCGTTTCTCATTGTTGTAACCTCAGTTTCTTTCTTCTTTTGAGGTCTAATTACCATAAAGTAAAAGAAGGCAAAAAACGCCACTGGAACTGCTAAGTTTATCAATAATTCTTTACTCATACAATCACTCCTTTCTGAAAATTAATATATATATACTATATAGTATTATATCTTGTCTGTATATCCATATTTTTTATAAAATTCTTCCCTATATTCAAGTAGCCTATCTTCCCTTATAGCTTCCCTAATATTTTCCATAAGTTTGATTAGGAAATACAGGTTGTGAGTAGTGACCAATCTGGCCCCTAATATTTCATCTACATTGAATAAGTGCCTAATATAGGCCCTAGTATAATTTTTACATGTGTAGCAATCACATTCTGGATCAAGAGGTCCAAAGTCTCTAGCAAATGATGCGTTCTTTATAACAACTCTACCATTAGAAGTCATCGCTGTACCATTTCTAGCTATCCTAGTAGGAAGTACACAATCGGCCATGTCTATCCCTCTAATAACTGCTTCAAAAAGATAGTCTGGAGTCCCTACTCCCATTAAGTATCTGGGTTTATCCTTTGGTAGTAGAGGTGTAGTATAATCTAAAACTTCACACATTAGTTCCATTGGCTCACCAACACTTAAACCTCCAACTGCATAGCCTGGAAAATCCAATTCGATTAAGTCTTTTGCACTTTGCTCTCTTAGGTCCCTATACATACCACCTTGAACTATTCCAAATAGGCCTTGGTTTTCAGTGTTTTTATGCTGGTCCTTACACCTTTTTGCCCACCTAGTCGTTCTCTCCATAGATTGCTTGGCATACTCATAACTGGCTGGATAGGGAGTACACTCATCAAAACACATCATAATATCAGATCCCAATGAATTTTGAATGTCTATGGATTTCTCTGGACTTATAAAGTGCTTAGATCCGTCTATATGGGACCTAAATTCTACTCCTTCTTCCTTTATCTTCCTTAAATCTCCCAAGCTAAATACTTGAAATCCACCACTATCTGTCAATATGGGTTTTTTCCAATTCATAAACTTATGGAGTCCACCTGCCTCTTTAACTAAGTCATCTCCTGGCTTTAAATAAAGATGATAAGTATTTCCAAGTATTATTTGAGCTCCCAAAGCTTCCACCTCTTCTGGTGTCATTGCCTTTACAGTAGCTCTAGTTCCAACAGGCATAAATATTGGCGTCTCTATTACCCCATGGGGAGTGTGGATTTTCCCCAGTCTAGCTCCTGTTTCTTTACATTCTTTTATT
>CAZRYA010000033.1:0-2631 GCA_964604235.1 uncultured Tissierellaceae bacterium
CTTCTCTTAAGAATAAAATTGGTACAGTTCCCCAACACAATAATTTAGATAGGCAACTTACAACTTATGAAAATTTAGTTTTTGCTGCAAAGTTGTTTAAAATGCCAAAAGTTCAATATGAGGATAGGATAGAAGAATTATTAAGATTTATGGACTTAGAATCCAGTAGAAATAAGACGCCAAATGAATTATCAGGTGGAATGAAGAGGAAACTAATGCTAGCAAAAGCTTTAGTTCACAATCCAGACATAATAATTTTAGATGAGCCTACTACAGGAGTAGATATAACAGGTAGAAGGAAAATATGGGATATTTTAAAAGCTATGAAGAGCCAAGGAAAGACAATTTTGCTTACAACTCACTACATTGAAGAAGCAGATTACTTATGTGACAAGGTCTGTTTTATAGATGAGGGAAAGATATTCAAAAATGATAAGCCTAATAACTTAAAAGAAGAGTTGGGTTTAATAACTGTTGAATACTTTAATTCAGATTTAAAAACAGACTATAGTTTTTTTCCAAGTAGAGAAGAGGCACAAAAATTTACATCTCAACTAAAAGACGTTAACTATACAGTAAGGGAGACAACACTTGAAGATGTATTTTACAATTTTACAAATAGGAGGGTTATGTAATGGAGATAAAGACGATTTTATGGAGAGAGTGGATTTATTTTAAGAGAGAAATCTTCAACATAACCACTTCTGCCATAATAACACCCATACTATATATGATAGCTTTTGGTTGGGGTTTAGGTTCAGAAGTTCAGGTAGAGGGTAGTAGCTATATGCACTTTGTAATACCAGGTATTATAGCTCTAACTACAATGAATACCAGTTTTTCAGCTATATCCACAAGGTTAAATGTATCCAGACTTTATGAAAAGAGTTTTGAATATTATTTGACGGCTCCAGTAAATATGAGTTTACTAGCCATCGGGCACATATTGGCAGGTGCCTTAAGAGGTATGTATGCAAGTTTTTTAGTACTTATTATATCCTATCTATTTGGCATATCTATAAGTGTTAATTTTTACTTTGTTCTGATTTGTTTCCTAAGTAGCATATTATTTGCAACATTTGGATATGGTGCAGCTCTAACAATAGATAGTCATTATGATATGGCAAGATTTAATACTTTTATTATGACTCCAATGACTTTTTTATCAGGAACTTTTTTTTCCTTAAATAAGCTGCCAAGTTTAGTAAAGTCATTTATAAATTTACTTCCTTTGACCCATACAACCAATGCACTTAGGGATATGGTTTTAAAGGGAACTTTTAATAAAAGGTCTATAGTTATTTTATTGGTGTATACAATTGTCCTGTATGTCTATGGAGTTAAAACAAGTTACAGGGATTTAGAATAGGTGGGGTGAAAAATGTATAAACTAGGTTATTTAAGTACTACGGGGACGGAACTTAAACTTTTAAGCGATGCCTACAAAAATTATTTAGAAGAAGATGAAAATTTGATTTTAAAGTCTTTTTCTAGTAAGGATTACCCTTTGGAAAAAGATAGGCTTGAATTTTTAAGCTTTATTGAAGATGTGGATATGCTATTGGTTAGTTTTCATGGAGGGGCAGAAAAGTGTTTAGCTTTTAGTGAAGCATTGGAAAATCTAAAGTCTAATGCTAAAATATGTATATTTCCCAGTAGTACTGATATAGATTTAGAAGATGCACTGAAATATTCCAATATAGAAAAAGACCATTGGAAAGAATTAGTGAGTTACTATAATTATAGTGGGGAAGAAAATTTATTAAACTTATTAAAATATGTGATAAGCAATTTTTCTCAAGTGAAGTTAGAATATGACTTGCCAAAAGAATTACCATGGGAGGGAATTTATTATCCAGATATAGGTTACATGGCAGAATTAGATGAGTATTTAGAAAAAGTTTATGTAGAAGGAAATATGACTCTTGGATTGAGTTTCCACAGGAGTCAGTGGACAAGTAATAATGTGGATTTCATAAGGGATATTGTAGAAGTTGCTAAGAAGAAAGACTTAAATATTATTCCTGTCTTTACCAATGCAATAGCAGTAGGAAGCCTGGGAAATTTAGGGGCAGGAAAAACTTTTGAAAAATATTTTATGAAAGATGGAGAGTCAATAATAGATGCTGGTATAAGCCTTATGATGTTTTCTAATACTATGAATGGTAAATACAATGAGGATATGTTCGAAATGTTAAATGTTCCCATTGTAAAGGGAATTTTATCCTTCAATGAAAAGGAACTTTGGGAGGAGACCTACCAGGGCTTAAATCCAATAGATATTTCTATAAGTATTGCAATGCCAGAATTTGATGGCCATCTAATAAGTGTGCCTGTGGCTTTTTCTGATAGAAATAATATAGATCCAGTTACAGGAGCTAGGATATCCAAGTATGTTAGTGAACTTGAGAGGATTGAGAAACTTCTTTCAATTACAGCTAACTGGGCTAGGCTTTCTCATATAAAAAATGAGGACAAAAAAGTGGCCATATTATTTCATAATTATCCACCTAAAAATCACAGCATTGGAACTGCTTTTGGGCTAGATTCTCCAGTGTCAGTTATAAATATTATGAAAGAAATGAAATTTAGAGGCTACAAAATAGGAGAGATTCCATCAACTGGTGATGA
>CAZRYA010000033.1:2641-11456 GCA_964604235.1 uncultured Tissierellaceae bacterium
TGAGCTAATAGGACAAATACTTGAACATGCAACCAATGATAGAAACTTTATATCGGAAGAGGAACTTTTCAAAAAAGCCGTAGATTCAGTAGATAAAAATTTGTATGAACAATGGTTTAATAAGTTATCCTATGGAGTAAAGGAACATATGATTAAAGCTTATGGAAGTATTCCAGGAGAAATGTTTAACTATGATGACAGTTTAATCATACCAGGCTTAATAAACGAAAATGTTTTTATTGGCATTCAACCTCCAAGGGGGACTTTGGAAGATGCAGATAAGGTCCATGACCAAGACTTACCAATGCCTCACCATTATTATGCTTATTATGAGTGGATAAGAAATGTGTTTTCTGCAGATGTGGTTGTTCATGTGGGTATGCATGGGTCTTTAGAGTGGCTACCAGGAAAATCAGCAGGTTTATCCAAGGATTGTTACCCAGATATGGCAATTGGAGATTTACCCAATATATATCCCTATATCATAAATAATCCAGGAGAGGGAACTCAGGCCAAAAGGAGAAGTTATGCTTGTATAATAGACCATTTGATTCCCATAATGCATAATGCGGATACTTATGATGAAACAGCAGAAATTGAAAATTTGTTTTTGGAATATTATGATGCAGAGCAATTAAATCCAAGTAAGATTCCAGATATAGAGGATATGATTTGGGTAAAGGTGCTAGAGGCCAACCTTCATAAGGACTTGAAAATGGGTGAGATAAAACCCATTGATTTTCCAGAGTTTATAGAAATCTTACATGATTATATAAATGAATTAAGTGATACTCAAATTAGAAATGGTCTTCATACTTTTGGGATTGTTCCAAAGGATGAAAAGCTAGTAGAGTTTTTAGTTGCCTTAACAAGGCTTGAAAATGCTGAAATCCCTTCGCTTAGAAGGTCAATTGCCAAGGCTATGGACTATGATTTGGATGAACTATTAGACAAGAGAGGTAAGAGAAACTCTAAGGGAGAAATAAATGCATATGTTATAAATAGGATTCATTCAACATCTTTAGATATGATGAGAGAATACTTTAAAGTAGATTTTGATAAAGGACAAGCAAGAAGAATTACAAATGAATTTATAAATTTTGAAGATCCAAACGTTGTTCGAGTTTTAGAATATATTGGATCCACATTAGTCCCAAATTTAAATAGGACAGTAGACGAAGTGACAAATACTGTAAATGCCATGGAAGGGAAATATGTAAGTCCAGGACCATCAGGCTCTCCAACAAGAGGCATGGCCCATATACTACCAACAGGAAGGAATTTTTACTCAGTAAATCCCAAGGCTATACCATCACAAGCAGCTTGGAAGGTTGGAAAGAATTTAGGAGATGACTTGATAGATAGGTATATGAAAGAAGAAGGGACTTATCCTGAAAATGTAGCAATTTTAGTAGGTGGTTCATGTATTATGAGGACAAAGGGAGACGATATAGCAGAAATTCTCTATTTGTTGGGTTTAAGACCTATATGGGAAAAGGCAAGTGGAAATGTAGATGGTCTAGAAATAATTCCATTAAATGAACTAAAAAGGCCTAGAATAGATGTTACTATGAGAATTACTGGATTTTTTAGAGATTCATTTCCAAATTTAGTTGAATTATTAGATGAAGCCGTAAAATTGGTAGCTTTCTTAGATGAAGCAGATGAAGATAATTATATAGCTAAAAATGTTAGAATGGATATGGCAGATATGATTAAATCAGGGCTAGATGCTGAGATTGCCAGAGATGAAGCAAGTAGTAGAATTTTTGGATGTATTCCAGGAGGCTATGGGGCTGGAGTTTCAGAATTAGTAAATTCAAAGTACTGGGATAATTTAGATGATTTAGGAAATGCTTATTTAGAATGGAGTAGTTATAGTTATGGAAAAGGTAAATATGGTCAATCTAAACCAAATTTATTGAAAAAACGACTGTCAGTTACAGATATAGCCGTGTCTAACGTGGACCATAGGGAAAGAGGGCTTTTAGATAGCGATGATTTTTATTCCTATCATGGAGGCTTAATAGCAGCAGTAAGGACTTTTAAGGGTTCAGCACCAAAGTCATTTATTGGTGATAGTTCTGAAGTGGAAAGAGTTACAACTAGAACAGTAGATGAGGAAATAAGAAGAGAATTTAGAGCAAGAGTATTTAATCCAAAGTGGATTGAAAGCATGAAAGAACATGGTTACAAAGGAGCAGGAGATATTGCCAACACCATAAATCATGCTTTTGGCTGGGATGCTACAGTAGATGCAGTGGATGATTGGATATATGAAGATATAGCAAAGGTTTTCCTATTTGATGAAAAAAATGGAGATTGGATGAGAGAAGTAAATCCTTGGGCTAGGAATGAAATAGCTGAAAGATTATTAGAGGCTATTCAAAGAGATATGTGGGACGCCAGTGATGAAATGGCAGATGAAATTAAAAAGATATATATTGAAACAGAAGGTGACATTGAAGGATATGGAGATTAATAGTAGCTTAGATTTTAAGATATAATTTAGTAAAAGTTGACTACCGAAAATTTATTGGAATTAAATATAAGAAATATTGATTTATTATGAATATGACAAAAGAATATCATGTTTAGTCTAGGGAAATTGGTGAAAATCCAATACAGCCCCCGCTACTGTAAGTACAGACGAATTTCAATTACCACTGGATTTATTCTGGGAAGGTGAGATTAGGATGAAGTACAAGTCAGGATATCTAGATAGACGATTTTTAGTTTTCGGTGGGAAAATATTACTAAAATATGTTTGTTTAATTATGCATTTGTATAAATAGATGGATTATTAAAGATATTTTAAAATACGGGGTCCTCCAAATTTAGGAGGACTCTTTTTATTATGTTTTTTCACTAAAAATAGATAAAATTTGAGGAGGAAGTATTATGAAGTTTAAAAGTAAAAAATGGCAGTCTCTAGTGATTTTAGGTTTGGTTTCAGGTATGGTATTAACAGGATGTGGAAAAAAGGAAGGGCTAAAAGAAGAGCCAAAGGAAGTAGTTCAAGAAGTTGAAGAAACTAGTGAAATCAAAACTTTACCAGTAGATTATGCTACTGGTTTCAGTGTAGACTACTTAGAAAATGGAATTAAAAAAGTTTACTTAGAAGTTGATGACAGAACCCTATATTTAGTTCCAGAAGGACAAGAAGTTCCAGCAGAGTTAAAGGATGAAGTAGTAGTTACTACGCCAGTAAAAAATGTATTAGTAGGCTCAACTGTTTATGGATGCGACTTGAGAGCATTGGATGAAGTAGCTAGTATTTCTTCAGTAACTACAGAAGTTGATGGTTGGTACATAGAAGAAGTTAAGTCAGCAATGGAAAAGGGAGATATTCAATTTGTAGGAAATAATAAGGCCCCAGATTATGAGAAAATATCACAAATAAAACCTGAAATAGCCATTGTAACTGGAGGTACATCTGGAAGTCCAGAAGTGGTTGCTAAATTTGATGAGATGGGGATACCATTACTTACAGGAACTAACTATATGGAAGAAAATCCAATAGGAAGATTAGAATGGATGAAGCTCACATCTGCCCTATATAATAAAGAGGATATGATGGTGGACTTATTCAATGAAAAGGTTGAGAAGATAAATGGACTTACTAGTAGGTTTGAGAATGCAACAAATAGGCCTAAGGTTGTATGGATGAGAATTTCAAAAGGTTCTGTAACAGTTCCACAAAGTGAATCCTATGCATCAGAGATGATAAAAATGGCTGGTGGAGACTATGTATTTGCAGATGCAAATTTAACAGAAAAGAAAATAAGTTTAGAGGAACTATTTGATAAAGGAAAAGATGCAGATATAATAGTATGGGAAAAAATGGGTCCTGCTCCTGAAAGTGTGGAAGCTATAATAGAAGAATATCCAGCTCTTAAAACTATGAAGGCAGTGGAAAGTATGAATTTCTACAGGACTGGTGATGATTATTGGCAATCAACAGATAAATTAGATTTTATGATAGAAGATTTATCCTCAATGTTTTATCCAACGGATTATGAGGGACATGTAAATAATCATTTTATAAAATATGAAAAATAGAAATTAGGAGGCAATCGTGGAATACTTAACTAATACTAGAAAAAGAGTGATTTTGGTGTTTACAATTTTAATTATATGCCTAGTTGCTTCTTTCATTTTAAGCATAGTGATGGGAAGTGTGAAAATAGAGGTAAAAGAAGTTTTTAAGATAATCTTTAGTAAAGATAGGAGTCAATTTGAAAATAGTATTATTGTATGGGATATACGATTACCCAGAGTTTTAGCAACACTTATAGGAGGAAGCGCCTTGGCAATATCAGGCCTTCTCCTACAAGTGTTTTTTAGAAATCCTATAGTAGAGCCTTATGTACTGGGAATTTCCAGTGGATCTACCCTAGGAGTTGCCCTAGTGATGTTAGGTGGTTTTACAATAGCTAATAAACCTATGTCATCTTATACTATTTTTACAGCAGCCTTTATTGGAGCTATGGTTTCTACTTTTATAGCTGTTGGATTTTCTACAAAAGTGAAGAATGTAGCTAGTCTACTTTTAGTTGGAATAATGATGGGCTACATAACCAGTGCTTTAACTAGGACGCTTTCAGCTTTTGCTGATAAAGAGAAACTAACAGGTTTTTACATATGGACGATGGGAAGTTTTTCAGGCTTTACTTGGACCAACATAAAAATTTTATTATACATAGGACTACCAGGGTTGGTAATGACTTTTTTAATAGTTAAACCACTAAACGCTTTTTTAATGGGAGAAGAGTATGCTGAGAGCATGGGGGTTAATATAAAAGTATTTAGGTTTGTAATAGTTGCAATTGCAAGTTTGCTTACTGCAGTTACAACTGCATTTGCAGGGCCAATAGCCTTTGTTGGAATGGCAGTACCCCATTTAACTAGGATTTTATTTGGCAGATCAGACAATAAACTTTTAGTTCCTGGAACCATATTATTAGGTGCCATAGTAACTTGTTTGTGCGATTTAATCTCAAGGACTATATTTTCTCCAATAGAACTTCCAATATCAGCAGTTACTTCCTTATTTGGTGCTCCAATAGTAATATTTTTAATAGTTAGCAACAAAAAGGAGAATATTATATGAGTATATTGACTACTGAAAATTTAACAGTTGGATACGATGGTAAAGCTCTAATAGAAGATATAAATATCAGTGGGGATAAGGGCATCTTACTTTGTATATTAGGACCAAACGGAGCAGGGAAAACTACAATACTTAGAACTCTTTCAGGACTTTTAAAAAAAGTAGATGGACAAGTTTACTTAAATGATAAAAATTTGGAAGATGTGGATTCGAAAACCAAGGCCAAGGAACTTTCAGTAGTTCTTACTAATAGATTTAGTGGTGGTCTTATGACGGTTTATGAGTTGGTCAGTATGGGCAGGTATCCCCACACAGGTTTTTTTGGAAAACTTACAAAAAAAGATGTGGAAAAAGTAAATGAGGCTTTGGAAACGGTCAATGGTCTTCATCTAATAGAAAGAATTTTTGATGAGTTAAGTGATGGAGAAAAGCAAAAGATTTTAATAGCCAGAGCCTTGGTCCAAGAACCAGATATTATAATACTAGATGAACCTACTACACATCTAGATATAAGGCATAGGTTAGAGTTAGTAGAAATATTAAAAACCCTATCTAAGGAAAAGGGGATTTCTGTCATCTTATCCCTACATGAAATAGATATAGCTTTAAAATCTTGTGATAAGGTTTTACTGGTAAGTGATAGAAAAATTCAAGGATATGGAACAGTTGAAGAAGTTGTAGATGAGGAAGTTATAAAGCAGCTTTATAAAATAGAAAATGCTTGCTATAACAATCTTTTGGGAAGTATAGAAATAAAAAATATATATAAGGAAAAAGTGTTTGTTTTAGCAGGAGCAGGTTATGGAATTCCAATATATAGAGTTTTAACTAAAAATAACATTGGATTCAAAACAGGAGTCTTATTTAAAAATGATGTGGATTATGAAATAGCAAGGACAATGGGTATTGATATATGTTCAGTAAATCCTTTTATGGAAATTGAAGAAAGCCATATAGCAAAGGCCATAGATATGATAGATTCAAGTACTTGTTTTATTGATAGTGGTGTAAACATAGGTAAAAGTAATAAGGATTACATAGGTTTAATGGAATATGCAATTGAAAAGAATAAAAAAATTATCTGCCTTAGAGAAAGAGAAGAAGCTAAGAAAATTTATAAGTCTGCAAATAATATAGTATTTATAGACAGTATTTGCGATTTAGATGACCATATAGTAGAAATAAGCTAGGAGTTGAAATAGATGGAAAGAAAAAATAGATTATATCCTTTTACAGCAATAGTTGGTCAAGAAACCATGAAAAAAGCTTTAATATTAAATATAATAAATCCTCTTTTAGGAGGAGTGCTCATAAAAGGAGAGAAGGGAACGGCGAAATCCACAGCAGTTAGGGCTTTTGAGGAATTGCTACCAGAATACACAGTAGTTGAAAATTGTAGATTTGGATGTGACCCAAGTAAAAAGACAGATTTATGTGGGGAGTGCCAAAGTAGAATTAAAAATGGAGAAAATCTAGGAGAAAGAAAATCCAGTATGAAAATTATAGATTTGCCAGTAAGCGCAACAGAAGATAGGGTTGTGGGTACGCTGGATATAGAACATGCTCTTAAACATGGAGAGAAGAAATTTGAACCAGGTATATTGGCCTTGGCCAATAGGAATATACTCTATGTAGATGAGGTTAACTTACTTGATGACCATATTATAGATGTTCTTTTAGATTCGGCTGCCATGGGCATTAATAAGGTTGAAAGAGAGGGAGTATCTTTTTCCCATCCTGCTAGATTTATATTGGTTGGAACTATGAATCCAGAAGAGGGAGATTTAAGGCCTCAGCTTTTAGACAGATTTGGTATGGTTGTAGATGTAGTTGGAGAACAGGCCATAGAGGCTAGGGTTGAAGTAATTCAAAGGAGAATTAAGTACGAAGAAGATCCTAAAAGTTTTATAGAATCCTATGAAAATAGCCAAATAGACTTAAGGGCTAAAATAATTAAAGCCAAGGAAAACTTGCCAGAAGTTAAATGTGGTGAAGATATGATAAAAATGGCTGCCATGATTAGTATAAAACTAGGAGTAGATGGCCATAGGGCAGATATAAGTATGATAAAAACTGCCAAAACTCTAGCGGCCTATCACGGTAAGAGGGAAGTTACAAGTGGACATATTTTAGAAGCAGCTAAGTTAGTTTTACCTCATCGAATGAGGAGAAAGCCCTTTGAAGAAGCTTCCTTTGAATTGGAAAAACTAGAAGAGATAGTAGGGAGCATGTAAGATGTATGGAGATTATGTGTATCCTTTTACGGCCATAATAGGTCAGGAGAATTTAAAGAGAGCAATACTGATAAATTTGGTGAATCCATCAGTTGGGGGCTTGCTTTTAAGTGGGGAAAAGGGAACTGGAAAATCCACCATAGTAAGGTCTCTGGAAAGGCTTATGAAAGATATCAAGGTGGTAGACTTGCCTTTAAACTCAAGTGAGGACATGCTCTTAGGTGGGATGGACGTAGAGCACGCCTTAAAGCATGGAGAAAATAGGATAAATGAAAGTATATTAATGAAGGCAGATTCAAATATATTGTACATAGATGAAGTGAACCTACTTGCCAATAATATCGTAGATGTACTTTTAGAAGTAAGTGCTTCTAAAACCTGTCTAGTAGAGAGAGAGGGAATATCTACTAGTTATAGGTCTGACTTTACACTTTTTGCCAGTATGAACCCAGAAGAAGGAGACTTGAGGAGTCAATTTTTGGATAGGTTTGGCCTTTATGTGGAGCTTGAAGCCAGTGAAGATGTTTTAGATAGAGTGGAAATAGTTCAGGCGAGATTGGATTATGAAGATGATAAAGAGTCCTTTGTTGAAAAGTATAGGCCCTTGGAAGAAGATTTGTATAGTAGGATAAGAGATGCTCAGGAGCTTTTGAGTCAAGTTCAAGTTGACTATGAAATATATAAAATGATTGCAATGGTGTGTAGTCAAGCCTATGTAAGTGGTCATAGAGCAGACATATATTTATTAGAGGCTAGCAGGGCTATAGCGGCCCTAGAAGGCAGGAAATATGTAAAACTTGAAGATGTACAAGAGGCTATGGTCTATGTTTTGGCCCACAGAAAAAGAGACTTGCCAGAATCTCAAGTGGAGGAAGAAAAAATGGATGAAGATCCAGAACAAGAAGAGGAGCCTTCTGAGGAAGATAAACAAGAGGATAGCAAGGAAGATAATAAACTTGATGAGAGTTCTGAAAACAATGAAAATAGTCCCCTTGATGATGGAAGTAGTGGTGATGAGGGTCAGGATTCAACTGATCCTATGGAAGACCAAGATGAAGAAGGAGAAGAAGGGCAAGAAAACGAAGATTCTCCTGCTGAAGATGGGGGAGAAGAAAAGCTTGATTTTATAGGGGAATCCTACAAGCTAAAGGCCATGGATATAAAACCTTTAGACAAGAAAAAAAGAAGGGGAAGTGGAAAGAGGTCCCTGATAAAGACAGACAAGAAACAAGGAAGATATATAAGAAGTATAATGGGTAAAGACCAAATAAAAGATTTGGCCTTTGATGCCACTTTAAGAGTCGCAGCACCTTATCAGAAGTATAGGGAAAAAAATGGGATGGCCATAGCCATTAAAAAAACTGATATTAGAGAAAAGGTTAGAGAAAAAAGAACAGGAACTACTATCTTATTTGTAGTAGATGCCAGTGGGTCTATGGGTGCCAAAAAGAGAATGGAAGCAGTTAAA
>CAZRYA010000034.1:0-6889 GCA_964604235.1 uncultured Tissierellaceae bacterium
GAACTTGGTTTAGTAGGGTCAGGGATTATAATTTTACTTTATGTTGTATTAATATGGAGGGGTGTAGTAATTGCTAGAAATGCACCGAATTTATATGGAACTTATCTAGCAACAGGTCTTACGGCCTTAGTAGCAGTACAGACATTAATACATATAGCAGTAGTAACATCATCAATACCTGCAACAGGTGTTACCCTTCCATTTATTTCTTATGGGGGAACATCACTTATAATATTTGTAACTGCTATAGGAATTTTATTAAATATATCTAGATATAAAGAGGAGTGAAGTAATTGAAGTATTTAGTCACAGGTGGAGGAACAGGAGGGCATATATATCCTGCCTTAGCTATAATTGAGGAAATAAAAGAAAGAGATAAGGAAGCAGAAATATTATATGTGGGAACGGAAAAAGGAATGGAAGCGGAAATAGTTCCTAAGGAAAATATAAATTTCAAGACTATTAGGGTTAATGGTATGCCTAGGAGTTTAAATAAACAATCATTTATAGCTATGAAGGAGCTAATGCATGGGTTAAAAGCTTCTAAAAAAATCATAAAGGATTTTAAGCCAGATATAGTAATTGGAACAGGTGGATATGTATCAGGTCCTATTGTATATATGGGAGCGAAAAAAGGAATTCCAACTTTAATTCATGAGCAAAATGCTTATCCAGGTGTAACTAATAGGATATTATCTAGATATGTAACGAGAATGGCCATAACTTTTAAAGAGGCCAAAGATAGGTTAAATCACAAAGAAAGAGTTATCTTAACTGGGAATCCAATAAGGAAGAAGACAATTAATGTAAATAGTGTAGAGGCCTACAAAAATTTGGGTATAGATGAAAAGAAGACTTTTATTTTATCCTTTGGAGGTAGCGGGGGTCAAAAAAAGTTAAATGATAGCATTTTAGATTTAATTGATAAAATCAAAGATAGTGATATTGAATTAATACATGTTACTGGTAAAAGGTTACATGATGATTTTATGAACGAGTTTAAAAGGAAAGATGTAGGGGCTAATATTAAAATATTACCATACCTATATAATATGCCTGAAGCACTTAATATTGCTGATTTAGTAATTACTTCTGCAGGTGCCATTACACTATCTGAAATATCTGCCATTGGAGTTCCAACTATCTTAGTTCCAAAAGGTTATACAACTGAAAATCATCAAGAATTTAATGCTAGAAGCTTTGAAGCAGAAGGAGCTGCTAAGGTAATTTTAGAAAAAGATATAAGTGGTCAGTTATTGTATGAAAATATTATGGAAATTATAAATGATGACAATTTAAGGGAGCAAATGGCTCAAAATACGAAGAAGCTTGGAAAAATAAATGCTTCTGAAAAAATATATGAAATAATAGAAGAAATAATATAAGTTTTATGGAGTGATAAGATGAATAAGCCAACAAGAGTAGAGATGAAGAGAAAAAGAAGAAAAAAATTTAGGATAACTGTTCTTGTAATATTATTAATGGGCTTAAGCATTTATTTACTTAGAACTTTGAAAGTCTTTAGTATAAAAGAAATTAAAATATCAGGTAACTCTGTTTTAAAAAGTGAGGATATAATAGCTGATCTAGATGAAAAAACAGGAATGAATATATTTAAGGTGAAAAAATCAAGTATTAAAAGGCAAATTTCTAAGTCACCATATGTAAAGGAAATTGAGGTAAAGAGAAAATTACCAAGTACTATTTTAGTAAATGTAAAAGAGAGAGTGGAAAAAATAAGTTTTAAAGAGGAAGAAAAAAGGTATATAACAGATATTGATGGTTTTTTAATAAGGTATGTTGAAAAAGATACACCCTACTTTACCGTTATAGGCTATCTACCTAAAGATTATGAGATAGGAAAAACTGTTTTTCATAAGGATTCCATTCATGGAGAATTTATAAATGAAATTGGAAAGACAGGGTTAATTGATAAACTAAAACTAGTAAATTTTTTAGAAGATGGAATAATTATGACTATGGTTGATGGAACTATTATAGAATATGGTGATATAGATGATTTTGAATATAGACTAAATTTATTAAATACAACTATTGACAAGGCCGATGAAGAAAATATATTATTTAATAGGATTATTATGAATAGAGGAGAGAATATAATATTGGTAACAGAAGAAAAGGGGGAAAATAATGAGTAAAAGAAAAGAGTATCTAGCCCTTTCTATTGTATCAATTTTTTTAGGAATAATTTTATCGATTCAGTTTAAGACAGTTAATAAAACTGTTGGAGAGGGAGCATTACCAACTCAAAGGGCACAGCAATTAGCAGTGGAACTAAAAAAAGTGCAAAGTGAAAGAGAAGCTCAGGCAAATAGAATTGAAGAACTAGAAACTAAGATAAAACAATATGAAAAAGGCGAAGTTGATAAATCTGTATATGCTGAAAACTTATATAATGATACCATGAAATATAGGATGCTAGCAGGTTATACTGATTTGGTTGGGCCAGGTGTAGTGCTTGAAATAAACGATCCAGTATATGATTTGCAATATGGAGAGGTTTATACTATAGTAGATGAGTTAGAGCTAATATTACAAATAGTTTCTGTTTTAAATGCAGCAGATGCAGAGGCTATATCTATAAACGATCAAAGATATACAGCTTTTACAGAAATTGAAAAAGCTGCTAATCATATAGAGATAAATGGGATATCAACTAATTCGCCAATAGTAATAAAGGCAATTGGTAATCCGCAAACATTAGAATCTGCCTTAACTTTAAAGGGCGGTATAGTTCAGCAATTAAGAGATTTTGATTATATAATACAAGTTAACCAAGAAACTAATATAGTAGTACCTAAGTATAAGAAGATAAAAGAGTTTATTTTCTCAGAACCAGTAGATGAATCCACTAAATAATGAGGTGATATTATGAAGATGGATAATCCTAAGATAAGTATAATGATATTTAGCGCATTACTTGGTATACTATTATCAATACAACTTAAAATAAGAGTAGACAGCTATGCACCAGTGACTGTTTTAGCATTACAGAATATGGAAGAAGAAATAAGAGCTATAAATGTAGAGATAGAAGAGCTGAAAAAAACTAGGGTTTTAAGAGAAGAAGAATTAGAAAACTTGAAGTTAGCCTCAACTGGTGAGGATGATGAAATAATATATTTATTAGAAGAAGATATGATAAAAAACAAGGTCAATTCTGGAGAAAAGGCCTTGAGGGGACCAGGAATTAAAATAAAAATGTATGATAATCCAGAAGAGAGATTTTATGGTTATGATTTGAATAATGATGTAATTCATGATATAGATATATTAAATATAATAAACGATTTAAGAGTAGCAGGAGCAGAGGCCATAAGTATAAATGGAGAAAGGGTAGTATCTACATCTGAAATAAAATGTGGAGGTCCTATTATAAGAATAAATGATAAAAGTTCTGGAACGCCTTTTACTATAGAGGCAATAGGAGACCCTAAAGCATTAAATACAGCAGTAACTGCTCCAGGAACCAATGGAGATATATTAAAGAATGTATATAATAAGGGATTTGATATATCACTGGAGGATTCACTATATTTAAAAGCTTATAAAAACCCTAGTGCTTTTAAATATGCTAAGCCCTTAGGAGAGGAGGAATAATTTGGTTTTCGCATTAATTGGAATTTTAATAGGAGCAACGATAGGTTTTATACTTCCTTTCACTTATAATACAGCTTATTCCTTATATATATCCGTAGCAATACTTGCTTGTCTAGACTCAGTTTTTGGTGGAGTAAGAGCAAATTTAGAGGGGAATTTTAATTTAGAAATATTTGTATCTGGTTTTTTTGGTAATGCGGCTTTAGCAGCCTTCTTGGCTTATTTAGGAGATAGATTAGGAGTACCTTTATATTATGCAGCTATATTTACCTTTGGAAATAGATTATTTGAAAACTTTGGAAAGATTAGAAGACACTTATTAAATAACGTAAAACAAAGAAAAAATAAAAATACTATGGATTAGAATAGGGGGAGATTTAATGTTAGATTTAGAAGTTGAAGTTAATCAGTATGCAAAAATTAAAGTTGTAGGTGTTGGTGGAGGAGGAAATAACGCTGTAAATAGAATGGTAGATTCAGGAGTAAGAGGGATAGAATTTATAGCTTTAAATACAGATAAACAAGCCCTTCATTCATCTAGGGCAGATACTAAGATTCAAATAGGAGATAAATTGACTAGAGGACTTGGAGCAGGAGCTAATCCTGATATAGGAGCTAAAGCAGCAGAAGAAAACAGGTCTGAAATAACAGATGCACTTCAAGGAGCAGATATGATATTCATAACTGCTGGTATGGGTGGAGGAACAGGAACTGGTGCTGCACCAGTGGTGGCAGAAATAGCTAAAGAACTTGGAATACTTACAGTTGGTATAGTAACTAAACCTTTTACATTTGAAGGAGCAAAGAGAACTGTCCATGCAACAGGTGGGATTTCTGAATTAAATGATAGATTATTGCAGATAGCAGATAAAAAGACTACTATGGTAGAGGCATTTTTTATGGCGGATGAAATACTTAAACAAGGCATTCAAGGTATATCAGATTTAATTGCTGTTCCTAATCTGATCAATTTAGACTTTGCCGATGTTCAAACTATAATGCAAAATCAAGGAATAGCTCATATGGGAATTGGTAAGGCATCAGGAGATAATAGGGCTGTAGATGCAGCTAAGGAAGCAATAAGCTCCCCACTGTTAGAAACCTCCATTAAAGGAGCTAAGTCTGTCTTATTAAATATTACAGGTGGCGATGATCTAGGACTTTTAGAGGTAACTGAAGCAGCAGATTTAATTAGGGCTTCTGTAGATTCAGATGCAAATATAATATTTGGAGCAGGGATTGATGAAACTTTAAACGATGAGATAAAATTAACTGTAATTGCAACTGGCTTCAATCTGGAAAAAAACTCTAAAGAAAGTAAAAAATCAAATATGGATTCTATAAATGAATCAGAAGAAGTGGAAGAAGATTTAAGTGAAGAGGACCAAGAGAGAAAAAACAAATTAGAAGATGAATTAGATATTCCTGTATTTTTAAGGAGAAGAGATAGAAAATAAATGTATCATATTGATACATTTTTTCTTTTGTCTAAATAGAGAAAAGTTTGATATAATATGATGAAGGAGGGATTTAAATGAAATGTCCTTATTGTGACTATTATGATTCAAAAGTTATAGATTCGAGACCTACTGAAGAAGGTCAAAGTATTAGGAGAAGAAGAGAATGTGTAAGCTGTGGAGAAAGGTTTACAACCTATGAAAAAATTGAAGCAGTTCCTATAATGGTTATAAAGAAAGATGGTAATAGACAAGTCTATGATAGAAACAAACTTTTAAATGGAATAATAAAATCCTGTGAAAAGAGGCCAGTTAGTATTAGCCAAATAGAAACTATCGTAGATGGTATAGAAAGAAATCTATCTAATTCTATGAAGAAGGAAGTTACATCAGTAGAAATAGGAGAAATGGTAATGAATAAGTTAAAGGATATCGATGAAGTATCTTATGTCAGATTTGCTTCTGTCTATAGGCAATTTAAAGACTTAAATTCCTTTATGGATGAGTTAAAAACAATAATAAATGAGGAAAGAAAATGATTAAGTTATTAGGAGATAATATTAAATATCTGGAAGTCTATAAGGACGAAAATGTAGAGTTAATATTTTCTAGTAAAATAGGCTGGTCTAAAGATAGGTTAAAGGAAATTTTATCAGAAATTTTAAGTGTGGAAAAAGATCAGATTTATGACTTAAAACAAGTTCATGGGAATAAGGTATATAGTGTAAATGAAAATACAGAAAATTTTGTTGGTCATGGCGATGGCCTCTTGACAAATTTAAGAGCTAAGTGTTTGATGACCTATCATGCAGATTGTACTCCTATTTATTTTTATACAAAAGACTTAGTAGGAATATGTCATAGTGGTTGGAAGGGAACTTTGAATAATATTGCTAGAGAACTAGTAAATAAAATGGTTAATGATTATGGTGCAAGGCCTTATGATATAAAAGTAGTAATAGGACCTAGTATAAAATGGAAAAACTATGAGGTACAGGAAGATGTTTATAGTTTATTTAATGAAAAATTTGGACTTGATAGTCAGGTAATAAAGAAGGTTAAAGAAAAATATTATTTAGATATGGATAGGGCAAATGAAATCAATTTATTAGGAGCTAATATATCTAAGTCAAACATAGTAAATTTAAACCTATGTACCTATGATGAAGAAAAGTTATTTTACTCCTACAGGAGAGATGGAAGATTTTACATTAACATGGTGGGGGCTATAAAATTGTTATAAGGGTGGTAGAATGAAATTAGATAGTTTAATACTGCAAAATATTTTGCAACATGCAATAATAGGTGTCCATGTGATAGATAGGGATAAAAGGACGATTTTATATAATAAGACTATGGCAGATTTAGAAGGTGTTTCTTATGATTCTGTTATGAACAAGGATATATTAGAAGTGTTTCCAAGTTTGACGGAGGACACTTCAACGCTTATAAAGGTATTAAATACAGGTCTTTCAATTTTGAATAAGACCCAGACTTATACCAATTGGAAGGACCAAGAAATCACAACTATAAATTCAACTATTCCCTTAGAAGAAAATGGTGAAATGGCATTAATATAAAAGACTTGTCAGAGCAATTAATAAAACTTCAAAGAGAGTTGCAAACAACTAAGTTAGAGATTAGTAGCATTAAGGGGAAAATTAAGGAGTATAGGTTTAGGGATATAATAGGAGAAAGTGAAAGTATTAAGGATGTAAAAAAAATAGCCTTAATGTCTAAGAATTCAGCATCAAATGTCTTAATATATGGGGAGACTGGAACTGGAAAGGAACTTTTTGCCCAGAGTATCC
>CAZRYA010000034.1:6899-11449 GCA_964604235.1 uncultured Tissierellaceae bacterium
AAACTGTGCAGCTATACCAGAAGGCTTACTGGAAGGTATACTTTTTGGAACCTCCAAAGGAAGCTTTACGGGAGCCATGGATAAAGAAGGGCTTTTTGAACAGGCCAATGGTGGGACTTTAATGTTAGATGAGATTAACTCGATGCCAATTAATTTGCAGGCTAAACTCCTAAGGGTTTTACAGGAAGGTTATGTAAGGAGATTAGGTGGAAAGAGAGATATACCAATAAATGTTAAAATAATTGCTACAACTAATGAAAATCCTCAGGAAGCCATAAAAAAGGGAAGCTTGAGAAGTGATTTATTCTATAGGTTAAATGTCATCTACATAAACATTCCCCCTTTAAAAGATAGGAGGGAAGATATACCCATATTGGCAGATCATTTTATAAAAAAATATAATAAGATTTTGGGGAAATCTATAGTTGCTATATCAGATAATGTTTTAGAACTTTTTTTAGATTATAATTGGCCAGGTAATATTAGGGAACTAGAAAATATTATTGAAGGAGCTATGAATATGGTCTTGGAGAAGGACAAGTATCTGGGGAAAAAAGATTTTATGTCATCCATAGGGCTTATAAAAAACAAAGAATTTAAAAATATATCTATTTTCAAAGAAAAAGATAGGCCTTTACCAGAAGTTATGGGTGAAATAGAAAGAGATATAATTTATAGTTATTTAAAGAGAAATGACTACAATATTTCTAAAACAGCAGAAGAATTGGGGATAAAAAGACAAACTCTCCAGCATAAATTAAAGAAATATGAATTAGTGCAATAATATTTGCGGATAAGTGCAAATATTATTGCACTTTTTTATAAATAAGCCTACAATTATTAATGAAAATTTGATAATATTATAAGTATATAGTAAATAATTCCAAATAAGGGGTATAAAATGGAGATTATTTGGTTGGCAAGAAAATTGCATTATATAACTATATAAAATTTAATGGAGGTGCCTTATGGTAAAAGAAAATATTAAAGTTATTTTATGGGGTTTTGGAGCAATGGGGTCAGGAATTGCAGATATGCTTTTAAACAAAAAAGGTGTTGAAATTGTAGGTGTATGTGATATGCACCCTGAAAGAGTTAATAAGAGCATTTTTGAAATATTAGATGTAGACAGGGCTGGTAGAGAAGATATTATAGTAAGATCAAACGTAGAAGAAGTAATAAGAGATAAAGCAGCAGATGTAGTACTACTTGCTACAGATTCTTTTGTAAAGGGAGCATATGATAAAATTATCCTATGTTTAGAAAAAGGAATGAATGTTATAACTACAGCAGAAGAAATGGCTTATCCAATGGCCCAAGAAGAAGAATTAGCAAAGAAAATGAATGAAATTGCTAGGGCAAACAAGGTAAGTGTGTTAGGAACTGGAATAAATCCAGGATTAATAATGGACCTATTAGTAGTAGCTCTTACAGGGGCTTGTATAGATGTTGAAAGTATTAAAGCGGAAAGGATAAACGACCTTTCACCTTTTGGGCTAACCGTAATGGAAGGGCAAGGAGTAGGCTTAACTTTAGATGAATTTAATAGAAGGGTAGAAAATAATACTTTGGATGGTCATGTAGGTTTTCCAGAGTCTATAAGGATGATTTCTGATTCTTTAGGTTGGGAATTAAGTGATGATATTAAACTAAAGAGATCACCTATTGTTTCATCAGTTTATAGAAAGTCTCCATATGCAGAAGTTCAACCAAATGATGTGGCTGGATGTAATATGGAAGGATATGGATATGTGGATGGGCAAGCAAAAATAGAAATGTTACACCCACAACAAATTGAACCTCATGCTGAAGGAGTAGAAACAGGAGATTATATTACTATTAAGGGAACTCCTAATATAAATATGGCAATAACTCCAGAAATTCCTGGAGGTTTAGGAACTATAGCTATGGTTGTAAATATGATACCTCATATAATAAATGCAAGACCAGGATTAAAGACAATGGTAGATCTTCCAGTGCCAAGGGCAATAATGGGAGATATGAGAAATTTATTAGAAGATTAGGAGGGAAATGATTTGGCTAAACATGGAGATTGGGTAAGAATCCATAATGTAGTTTTACAAGTAGGAGAAAGAGCAAATAATATTCCAGAAGATACACAAAAGGTTCCCTTAGAAATGTGGGATAAGGGATTTTTAATAAACGAAAAAGCTGAAATTGGAGATATAGTAGAAGTTGAAACTTATATTGGTAGAAGGATAGAGGGAAAATTAATAGAAGTTAATCCATACTACGATCATGATTTTGGTAGGGCAGTTCCAGAGCTTCTTTATATAGGAAGACAGGCGAGGGAGCTTTTAGAGGAGGGCGAATTGAATGAATAGGGATATGTCTTATGAAGGAGTTATGGCAAGACGTGGAGAAATCATGAAAGATGCTGTTCAAATAGACTATGAAGAATTTGAAACTGGTGGAATAGCTTTTGATTATGAAAGAATGATGGAAGAAACAGGTTATAGCCTTAAAGAAATAGAGGAAATTCAAAAGAGTACAGGTGTAGGTAACACTCCCTTACTTGAGCTAAAAAACTTAACTAAACTTGCAAGAAAATTTGCTCCATCTGGAAAAGGAGCTAGGATTTTTGTTAAGGATGAAGCATGTAATCCATCTGGAAGTTTTAAGGCTAGACGTGCAGCCACTGCTTGCTACCATGCTAAAAAACTTGGTTATAAAGGAGTTATAGCTGCTACATCAGGAAATTATGGGGCTGCTGTTGCTTCTCAAGCAGCAATGCAGGGACTTAAGTGTATAATAGTTCAAGAGTGTTATGATTCAAGGGGAATTGGGCAACCAGAAATAGTAGAAAAAGCAAGGGCTTGTGAAGCTTATGGGGCAGAAGTTGTTCAATTAACAGTAGGACCAGAACTATTTTATACTTTTTTAACCATGCTAGAAGAAACAGGTTACTTTAATGCTTCACTTTATTCTCCTTTTGGAATAGCAGGAGTAGAGACCTTAGGTTATGAACTTTCTAAAGAATTTAGGGAAAGAGAGGGTAAGGATCCTGATGTTGTAGTAATAACTAATGCTGGTGGAGGAAACTTAACTGGAACTGCTAGAGGACTTATTAAGGCAGGTGCTAAGTCTGAAATAGTAGGTGCAAGTGTAAGTTTAGATGGCCTACATATGGCAAGTGACGGACAATTTAATAAAAAGTCTTTTACAACTGGACATACGGGATTTGGTATTCCATTTGCAACTTGGCCGGATAGGTCTGATGTACCTAGGTCAGCTGCAAGGCCACTTAGGTATATAGACAGGTATGTTACTGTAAACCAAGGCTCAGTATTTTACATGACAGAACTACTGGCACAAATAGAAGGTTTAGAGAGAGGCCCAGCAGGCAACACTGCACTGGCATGTGCCTTTAAAATAGCCCAAGAGAGGGATGAAGAAGATATAATTGTAGTACAAGAAACTGAATATACTGGGGCAGGAAAACACATTAATCCTCAGCTGACCTTTGCAAGAGATAATGGAATTGAAATTTTAGTTGGAGACCCGCAGGAAGAGCTTCCAGGAGAAAACATTATTTTACCAAAAGATCCTTCATATATAAGCATAGTAGATTTAGATTTAAATAATACGAGAAGGTCTTTTATAAGAAATGCAGTTAAGAACTCTAATGTGGATAAGGTGTCCAATGGAGATTTAGAATTCTTAATGGCAGAAACTAAGTCAGATGAAACTTTTGTAAAAGAAATATTAGACCAGTTAAATATAAACTACTAGGAGGATTAAGATGAAAAGAGCAGATGATTTTCAAGAGAGAAGAAAACATTTAAAAGATTTAACAGAAGAAGAATTAGAAGAAAGATTTTGGCAATTAACTAGTGACCTAGTTGATCCTTTAATAGATTTGGCAGAAAAAAACACAAGTCCTTCCATAGAAAGATCTGTATTATTGAGAATGGGTTTTTCTAGTACAGAAGCCAAGGCTATAGTAGACGGTACTATGGATAGAGGAATAATTGGAAAAGGTGCAGGTAATGTTGTTTACAGATTAGCTAAAGAAAAAAATATGGACATTAGAGAAGCAGGATTATCACTAGTTGAAGGCGATAATTGGGATCTTGTAATGGACCTTTTTAAGGAGGCTAGATAAGGATGGAACTAAAACCAAATGAAAAGTTAGATATTGAGTATATATTAAAAGATATTGATAAATACACTCCTAGAAGAAGAGGTTGGCACTGGAGAGATGGATCAGGAGAAAAGAGACAAATAGGAAAATTTGAATACTATGATATGTCAGAAGGATTAAAACAAAGCCAACCCTTACCAGCAGCCAAGTATTTTGAAAATATAGATCCTCAGGGAAAGTCAGTTATTACTACTGAAATCGCATCAGGAAGGTTTGAAGATGATATTAGAAGGATGAGAATGGCTGCATGGCATGGAGCAGACCATATAATGGTTATTAGAACTGCGGGACAATCCCACTTTGAAAGTCTTATAGAAGGAACACCACAGGGTGTAGGTGGAATTCCAATTACAAGAAAGCAAGTTAGGGCACAAAGAAAGGCTCC
>CAZRYA010000035.1:0-2482 GCA_964604235.1 uncultured Tissierellaceae bacterium
ACAAATGCGATCCGGTGCAAAAGCGGTGAATTTTGGTATAGTTTATGGGATATCGGATTATGGACTTTCTAGAGATTTAAATATAAGTAGAAAAGAAGCAAAGGATTATATTGACAAGTACTTGGATAATTATGTAAATGTAAAGTCCTATATGGATGATATTATTGATTTTGGAGAAAGCAATGGTTATGTTGAGACTATTTTAAATAGGAGAAGGTATATACCAGAATTAAATGCAAAGAATTTTAATATAAAGTCTTTTGGCCAAAGGGTTGCTATGAACACTCCTATTCAAGGTTCAGCTGCAGATATTATAAAGATGGCCATGGTTTTAGTTTATGAAAGGTTAAAAGAAGGAAATTATAAATCAAGGCTAATTCTACAAGTTCACGATGAGTTAATTGTAGAAACTGCCTTAGATGAATTAGATGAGGTTAGAAAACTTTTAAAGGATACTATGGAAAATATAATTGAGCTTAAAGTACCCTTACTTGCAGATGTAGAGGTAGGAGATAGTTGGTATGATACAAAGTAGACTAATAGGATTAACAGGAAGCATTGCAACAGGAAAGTCCACTGTTACTGGTAGGCTTAAGGCCAAAGGTTTTTGTGTAATAGATGGAGATGAAATAGCTAGACAGGTAGTAGAGCCTGATGAAACGGCTTACTTGGCCATAGTAGAGTATTTTGGTCAAAAGATATTGAAAGAAGATACGAGTATTGATAGGAAAAAGTTAGGTGACATAGTTTTTAATAATCAGGAAGAGTTGGATATTTTAAACCAAATAACCCATAGGGAGATTTTTAAAAAGATTAGACTAGAAATACTTAATCAAAAGGCCATGGTGATTTTTTTAGATATACCCTTACTTTTTGAAATTTATGACGATATGAAAAAAGAGGGTATAGATATTGAAAAAACTGTCTTAGTGTATACTCCTAAAGAAATCCAGTTAGAGAGATTAATAAAGAGAGATGGGTTATCTAGACAAGAGGCTATGGGAAGAATTAATTCCCAAATGGACATAGATAGTAAGAAAAAACTTACTGATATAATAATAGATAACTCTAAAGACCTAAATCACTTGTATAGGGAAATAGATGAAGCTCTTGGAAAACTTAACTTAGGTTAGGAGGCTAGACACTTGAGGAGAAGAAGGAGAAGGACAAATAAAATAAAAAAATTGCTTAATTTAATACTTATTATTTCATTTCTAATAGGTATAATATTAATAAAATATCCTCCAGCTTATAAGGAAGAGATAATGAGGAGTAGCAAGGAGTTTGGTGTAGACCCATTTTTGATTGCTTCCATTATAAATGTAGAAAGTAAGTATGATAAGATGGCTAAGTCTAACAAGGATGCCATGGGTCTAATGCAAATCAGAGAGACCACAGGAGAGTGGGCCAGTAGAGAAATTGGTTTGGAATTTTCTAAAGAGGATCTTTATAGGCCAGATGTTAATATAAGATTAGGAAGTTGGTACATTAATAAATTGTTTGAAGAATTTGATGGGAACCTAGACCTAGTATTGGCTGCCTATAATGCTGGAAGTGGTAATGTTAATAAGTGGTTAAGTGATGAAGACTATTGTAGTGATGGGCAAGTATTGGATAAAATACCTTTTAGGGAGACTGAGGACTACTTAACAAGGGTAAAGTCAAACTATAAGGTTTATACAAGCTTATATAGGGAGAGTCTAGCTAATGGAGAAAGAGATTTTTCAAGGCCTATGGAGTATATCCATAGTATTAAAAAGGGAATTAAAAAAATTCTATCTAAATAAATAGGAGGAAATACTCTTGAAAATTAAAAGGAGAGCTTTAGTTTTGATTTTATTATTAGTTCTAGCTATAAGTGGATGCAGGGCTAAAGAAGATATAAAAGAAGACTTAGTAGAAAGTATTTCTGAAGAAGAAGTGGTGGACTTAGTTGATAAGCCAGTAAAGGGTGGGAGTATTTATCTTCCATTAACCAAAGTAACTACTTTAAACCCATTAATGACAAAAAGTAAATACCAGTATCTTTTTAATAACTTAATATATGAAGGGCTTTTTGAATTTGATGAAAATCTTAATATGGTAGGTCAACTAGCAGAGTCCTATACTATAGAAAAAGAAGGTAGACAGATAAATATAAAGTTAAGAGAGGATGTACTATGGCATAATGGAACTAGCTTTACGGCAGAAGATGTTAAATTTACAATTGATACTATAAAGTTATTACCTAAAAATTCTATGTTTGTTGAACAGTTAGAAAATGCTATGGGAGTTTTTTACTCTCAAGATATAAAGAAGCTAATTGAATCTAGGGTAATAGATGACTTTAATATAAGTCTTACTTTTAATAAAAATTTCAGTAATAATCTAGAAATTTTAACCTTCCCCATAATATGCAAGTCAGAATTTAAGGGGAAGAATCCTAAGAAAGATGCCCTAAGCTTGGAAGACTATCCTGTTATAGGGACGGGACCCTTTAGTT
>CAZRYA010000035.1:2492-11433 GCA_964604235.1 uncultured Tissierellaceae bacterium
CGATGGTAGTCAACTGACTTTAATAGCAAATGAAGACTATAGAAATGGGGGACCTTACTTGGATAGGGTTGTTGGAAAAGTCTACAGTAATGAAGAAGATATACTAAGGGCCTTTAAAAGTGGAGAACTGACTATGGCAACTAGTGGGGCTAGTAGTTGGGAAGAATACAAAAACAAGGGAGTAAATATAGTAGAATATACCTCTTCTGATTACGAATTTTTAGGATTTAATTTTAAAAATCCTATTTTTAAAGATGAAGATGGTAAAAAGCTAAGAAAGGCAATAGCCTATGGGATAGATAGGCAGGCTATTATAGAGAAGGTTTATTTTGGGCATGGCATAGAAGTGGATTTGCCAATGCATCCAGACTCTTGGATGAATGACGAAAACTCTAAACTCTATGGCTATAGTAAGGATAAGTCTAAATCTATAATGGATGAAGTAGGCCAAGGAAATATTAGCCTGAGATTATTAACTAACACCTATAATACCAATAGGTTTATGACTGCTAAACTTATAAGGGAAAATCTAGAGGATGTAGGTATAAATGTGGAAATTATAAATGAAGAGGACTATATAAAAAATCCTACTCCAGAAGATATAGAAAGGCAGTGGTATGAAATTCAGGAAGAAATCAGAAGGGGAAATTTTGATTTGATCTTGTTGGGATGGGAACTTTCTTTAATACCAGATTTATCCTTTATCTTTCATACAAATAGTCGTAACAAGGGAACTAATATTATAAATTATACAAATAAGTTAGTAGATGAAGAATTACAGAAG
Source organism: uncultured Tissierellaceae bacterium (assembly GCA_964604235.1). Taxonomy (GTDB): domain Bacteria; phylum Bacillota; class Clostridia; order Tissierellales; family Tissierellaceae; genus CAZRYA01. Next base: position 3,277 of record CAZRYA010000035.1, read on the forward strand.
ACTTTTTCTAGCGGAGGGTCAAGGGCTGATAAAAAACTGGCCTATGGGGAACTTGAAGCTGTAGTTTTAGATGACCTGCCCTATGTAAGTCTTTTGTTTAAAAATAAGGCCCTTTTAGTAGATAGTAAACTTAAGGGAAGCTTAAAACCAATAGTTAATAACCCTTATAGGGGATTAAATAAAGTATATATACCTGAAAAATTACAATAAAACTTATGCAGGCAATAAAAAAAGACTTTAAAACTGTGAAAACGGAGAAGAAAGTCTTTTTTTTGTACTATTTTAAGAATTTCGAATAGTCAATATATAAGAAAAACCTATATTTATGATACTAATCATAAATATAAGTAGACAAAGACTGATAGTTTATATACAATATATTTTAGAAGTGTTATACTAGAAAAGTTAGTATACATAAAGTCTAAACTATTCTTAAATAATATTATGAAGAGGTGGAAAGAATGAATCAACAAAAACTCACTTTTAAAGGGGGAGTAAATGTTCCTCATTATAAAGAGTTTACAGAGAAGAAAGCTCTGGAAAAAGCCAAGGAGCCCAACCTGGTGTACATACCAATGCAACAACATATAGGGGCCCCATGTGAGGTAATAGTAGCAGTAGGAGATAAGGTTAAAATAGGCCAGAAAATAGGAGAAGCTAAGGCTTTTGTATCGGCGCCTATTCACTCAAGTGTTTCTGGACTAGTGAAAAGTATCAGTAAAATTATAACGCCAGTTGGAATAAATTCTACTTGTGTAGTAATTGAAAATGATGGCTTAGAAGAGTACGATAATAGTTTAAAATCTTATTCAAGCCTAGATGAATTAACAGGGAAAGAGATTTTAAACATAGTTAAAGAAGCGGGTATTACTGGAATGGGAGGAGCAAGTTTCCCAAGTCATGTTAAGTTATCACCACCGCCAGAAAAAGTAATAGATATAGTTATTATCAATGGGGCAGAGTGTGAACCTTATTTAACATCAGACCATAGGTTAATGCTAGAAAGGCCAGAACAAGTAATATTTGGACTTAGGGCTCTAATGAAATCCTTAGGAGTTAACAAAGGGGTTATAGCTGTTGAAGAAAACAAAATGGACGCTATAGAAGCTTTAAACAAGAAGCTGAAGTCAGGAGATAACATAGAAGTAAAGGTATTAAAGGCTAAATATCCTCAGGGAGATGAAAAGAGGATTATTAATGCTGTTACTGGAAGAGAAGTTCCTTCTGGAGCGCTGCCAATGGAAGTTGGATGTGTTGTAAACAATGTAAGCACAGCCATAGCTATTTCAGAAGCTATACTTGAAGGTAAGCCAGTTTATGAAAGGGTTGTAACTGTAACAGGAAAGGGAATAAAAGAACCTAAGAACTTAATCGCTAAAATAGGAACTCCTTTTGCTGAACTTATTGACCAGGCTGGTGGATTTACTGAAGAACCTGGAAAGGTAATTAGCGGTGGACCTATGATGGGTATGGCTCAGTATTCAATAGATGTTCCTGTTATAAAGGGATCTGGTGGAATTTTAGTAATGACTAAAGAGGAGGCAGCACCACAAAAGATAAGCCCTTGTATAAAATGTGGTAAGTGTTTAACTGTATGTCCAGTTCATTTACAACCACTATATATTTCAGCTTATTCATTGAGAAGTGATTTTGACAAGGCTGAAGAATACTGTGCAGTAGATTGTGTAGAGTGTGGAGCATGTTCGTTTATTTGCCCAGCTAAGAGACCTTTGGCAGAATCTATTAGACTTGCAAAGAGAGAAATACTTTCTAAGAATAAGAAATAGGAAAGATTAGGAGGAAATCAGATGGAATCTAAAGTGAATACTTCTTTAGACAATAATATGTTAATAGCTTCATCATCACCACATATTAGGTCTAAAGAAACAGTTAATAGAATTATGTTAGATGTAATAATAGCTTTAATGCCAGCCTTAATATTTAGTGTTATTAATTTTGGAATTAAGGCCTTAATATTGGTAGTAGTATCAGTAGTATCGGCAGTAGTATTTGAGTTTCTAGCTCAAAAAATGTTTAAGAAAGAAGTTACTATAAGGGACTTATCGGCAGTAGTAACGGGAATTTTACTAGCTTTTAATATGCCAGCAGGAGCACCTTTATGGATGGCTGTTTTTGGTTCGGCTTTTGCAATTATAATAGTTAAACAATTCTTCGGGGGACTTGGACAGAACTTTATGAACCCGGCATTGGCTGCTAGAGCGGCCTTGATGGCTTCGTGGCCGACTTTGATGACAACTTTTCCAAGACCTGGAATGGATACTATGACAACGGCAACACCATTAGGAATGATGGAAACAGGTGCTAGCCTGCCATCACTTGCTGATATGTTTATAGGAAGAATAGGTGGAACAATAGGAGAGGTTTCAGCCCTATGTCTGATAATAGGTGGAGTATATTTAATTTATAGGGGAGTTATAAATTGGAGGATACCTGTAACTACATAGCTACAACTGCAATAGTTTTATTTGCATTAGGCCTATCTCCAGAGCTTGTAGTATACCATATATTAAGTGGTGGACTTATTTTAGGAGCATTTTTTATGGCAACTGATTATGCATCAGGACCGGCTAGTTCAAAAGGACAAGTGGTTTTTGCAATTGGAGCAGGTTTGCTTACTGCCATAATAAGAACTAAGGGTGGTTTTCCAGAGGGAGTTTCATATTCAATTTTACTAATGAATGTTTTAACACCTCTTATAGAAAAGTTTACAGCACCAAGAATTTTTGGGAGGTCGAAATAAATGAAAGAAACATTAAAGTTAGGACTAACATTATTAATAATTTCAGTAGTATCGGCAGGAATACTAGCCTTTTCAAATGAAGCAACTAAAGGAAAGATAGCAGAACTTAAGATGGAAAAAAGCTTAGGGTCTTTAAAAGAAATCTATGGAGATAGTGCAGAATTTGAAATGATTGAAAAGAAGGATTTAGGAGAAGATGACAGGATAGTTGAAGCCTTCCAAGTTAAAGATGGATCAGGATATGCTATTAAACATATAACTAAAGGATTTAATGGAGATATTGTTATGTTAACAGGATTTAACTCTGATGGAGAAGTAGTAGGGGTTAGACTACTTGAACATGGAGAAACTAAGGGTATAGGTTCTAGAGCAGGTGAACCAGAATTTTTAGATTTATTTATAGGTGAAACAGCTGATTCTGAAAGTGGAGTAGATACATTATCAGGAGCAACAGTAAGTAGTAAGGCTGTCCTTGCAGGAATGAAAGACGTTAAAGAAATATACAATACAAATTTCGGAAATTAATATTGGAGGTGTAGGAAGTGAGTTTAGGTAAAATTTTCAAAAACGGTATAGTAAAAGACAACCCTGTTCTTGTACAATTAATAGGGATGTGTTCAGTACTTGCAGTAACTACAACGGTTAAAAATAGTTTGGCCATGGGTATTGCAGTAACGATAGTTTTAATGGGATCTAATATGGTTATTTCTATGATGAAAAACATAATACCAGATAAAATAAGGATACCAGCATTTGTAGTGGTAATAGCAACTTTTGTAACGATAATAGAAATGTTCTTAGAGGCTTATTTACCTCCAATCTATGAATCATTGGGTATTTTCTTACCTTTAATAGTTGTAAACTGTATTATACTTGCTAGGGCTGAGGCTTTTGCATTTAAAAATAAGGTTCTTCCTTCTATTATTGATGGTTTAGGAATGGGTGTTGGATATACACTGGCAGTATTTACCCTTGGAGCTATAAGGGAGATTATAGGAGCAGGAAGCTTCTTAGGTTATGAATTATTTGGATCTGGTTTTCAACCAGCAGCAATATTTGTTCAACCACCAGGAGCCTTTATACTTTTAGGAATATTAATTAGTGTATTCAACAATGTTAGAAATAAAAAAGCTTCAAAAGAAGCTTAAAATAGGAGGGGAAAAGTTTGGAATTTTTTAAGATATTTATAGGAGCGGCACTTGTTAACAACTATATATTTTCAAGATTTCTTGGAATCTGTCCTTTCCTAGGGGTTTCTAATAAAATGGAAACGGCAACAGGAATGGGTGCAGCAGTAACTTTCGTAGTAACTTTATCATCTATAATTACATTTATGATTCAAAAATATGTTTTAGATGTCTTCAATTTACAATACTTACAAACAATAGTATTTATATTGATAATAGCATCACTAGTACAATTCGTAGAAATAGTTTTAAAGAAAATATCTCCAACATTATATAATGCATTGGGAGTTTACTTACCACTTATAACTACAAACTGTATGGTACTTGGAGTTACAATACTTAACATCCAAGAGGGATATGACTTACCAAAAACTATTGTAAACTCAGTAGGAGCTTCATTAGGATTTGTTTTAGCACTAGTACTTATGGCAGGAATTAGAGAAAAACTTGAAATTGCAGATATACCACAGCCATTAAAAGGTTTCCCTATAGCTTTAATAACAGCAGGATTAATGTCTATAGCATTTATTGGCTTTAGTGGACTTGTGTAGGAGGTGGAGTAGATGTCAGAAATATTAACAGCAGTAGTAGTATTAGGAAGTTTGGGATTTGTTTTTGCAATACTTTTATCTATAGCATCAAATGTATTTGCAGTAGAGGTTGATCCTAAGGTAGAAGCTATAAGAGGTGCATTACCAGGAGCTAACTGTGGTGCTTGTGGATATCCAGGTTGTGACGGACTTTCAGCAGCAATAGCAGAAGGCAGAGCTCCAGTAACAGCATGTAGCGTTGGGGGACAACCAGTAGCAGAATTAATAGCTGATATTATGGGGTCTGATGCAGGAGATGTAGAAAAAGAGGTAGCAGTTGTCCTATGTCAAGGAGATTGTGAAAAAGCAAAAGAAAAATTTATATATGATGGGATACAAGATTGTAGAGCAGCCAATATAGTTCAAGGTGGAAGCAAGGCATGTAGCTTTGGATGTTTAGGCTGTGGAACTTGTAAAGATGTATGTGCTTTTGGAGCAATTGAAATAGTAAATGGAATTGCAGTAATTGATAAAGACAAATGTACATCATGTGGGCAATGTATTAGCGTATGTCCTAAGAGAATTATTGAATTAGTTCCTTATAATAGTGAATACATTGTAAAATGTAAGAGTACAGATGCTGGTAAAGAAGTAAGAGGAAAATGTAGTACTGGATGTATAGGATGTCAAATATGTGTTAAGAGCTGTCCTAAAGAAGCTATTACATTTGAAAATAATTTGGCTAAAATAGATTATTCTAAGTGTATTAACTGTAGCATATGTGCTGGGAAATGTCCTACTAAGGCTATTTTTCCAGGAATGAGTAAAAAAGAAGCTAAAGAAGCAGAAGAAGCAAAAAAAGCTGAAGAGAATTAATATGAAAGAGCCTGCAAAGGCTCTTTTCTCTTGCCAAATTGTAACTTGTAAATAAAAAAGTTAAGTGGTAAACTATTACTATATGAAAAATATCTAGCCTCTGTAAAAAGGAGAATTGAGTTGACAAAGGGAGATAAAATTTTAATTATTTTTTTAGTAGTAGTAAGTTTAGTTTCACTAGGTGGAATAAAAAAGTATGGATTAAGCTTTAATGAAAAATATGTAAGTGTACAGGTAGATGGAGTAGAGGTCAAACAGATATATTTTGACAAAAAAATGGTTGGTAAAACAATACCTATTGAAACTGAGTATGGATATAATTTATTGGAGATTGGTGAAAATTCTGTAAGGGTTATAGAAGCTTCCTGTCCAGATCAAATAGATGTCAAGCAAGGTGTAATATCCCAACCAGGAGAGATTATAGTTTGTTTACCCAATAGGATGGTTGTAGAAATAAAAGGCGAAAAAAATACAGAAGACGGTATAGATCATATAGTAAGATAAGGATGTTGAAAATGAAAAAACTAAATAGATTAATTTTTGTATCATTATTGGTTTCAATAGGCTTGGCATTGTCAGTTTTGGAATCAGCAATTCCTCTACCAATACCAGTTCCAGGTGCAAAGCTTGGGCTTTCAAATATGGTTATTCTAGTAACCCTAGTGGTATTTGGCTTTAAGGAAGGTATGACAGTGGCAATACTAAAATCGGTTTTATTAATGCTTGTAACTGGTAATGTATCCAGTTTTGTATATAGTTTAGCAGGAGGAGTCTTAAGTTGCTTGTCTATGTATCTAGTATATAAGTATTTAAATAAGGTATTTAGTTTAATTGGAGCTAGTATAGTAGGAGCAGTGATGCATAGTGTAGGCCAAGTAACAGTGGCAGTTCTCATGATGCAAAACTATAGAATATATAGTTATTTGCCAATTCTAATAATTTTATCACTTTTCACTGGATATTTTGTAGGACTGAGTTCTATATATATTTCAAAAAATTTAGAGCTAAATATAAAAAAAATCATAAGAGAATAGGTGGAGTGTATGGAAATTATATTAGGATCTAATTCACCAAGGAGAATTGAAATACTTAAAAGATGTGGACTTGAGTTCAGCTTGGATTCACCAAAACTAGAAAGTGAAAATATGACTGGACTTTACCCAGAGGTTGTAGCTATGGCTTTAGCTTTTGAAAAGGGCCAAGATGTACTTAAGAGGAAGAGGAATGGTTTGATAATGTCCTTTGATACAATAGTAGTTTACAGAGAAGAGATAATGGGCAAGCCTAAAGATGAAAAAGATGCTTTTGAGACTTTAAAGAAATTAAGTGGAAATACCCACCAAGTAATAACAGGCATATGTTTAACTACTGGTTATAAAAAAATCTTAGATTACGAAATAACCCAAGTTAAGTTTAAAGAAATAGATGATAAGAGGATACTTAAGTATATTTCTACAGGAGAACCAATGGATAAGGCAGGCTCTTATGGAATCCAAGGAATAGGTGAAATTTTTGTAGAAGAAGTAAAAGGGTCTTATTCCAATGTAGTTGGGCTACCAATATCTAAGTTAGACCATATGCTTAGAAAAGAATTTGATATAGATATACTATAAAAGTAAGTAGGTGTTTATATGATAAAAGACCATAGTATTTATAAGAGAGATACTATAAAGGATTTACCATTAAATGAAAGACCTAGAGAAAAACTTGAAAAATATGGTGTAGAGACCTTATCAAATGAAGAATTAATTGCTATAATAATTAGAACAGGAAATAAAGAAGATACTGCTATAGATCTAGGTAGGAGAGTTTTATCTTTAGATGAAAGAGGGCTAGCAGCCTTAAGAGATGTAAGTTTAGAGGAGCTAATGGAAGTAAAAGGTATTGGTAAGTGTAAGGGTGGACAGATTTTATCGGCCCTAGAACTAGGCAAGAGGTTGAGTTTTAGAGAAAGCTTAGAAAAATTTAAAATTCAAAGTCCAAGAAGTATAGCAGATTTGTTTATGGATGAAATGAGATACTTACAAAAGGAGCATTTTAGGATTATATTATTGGATACTAAAAATCAAATCATAGGGACAGAGGAAATTTCAGTGGGAACCCTAAATGCCTCAATAGTTCATCCTAGAGATGTGTTTAAGGTTGCTATTAAGAAAAATTCAAATGCTATAATCCTAATACATAATCATCCAAGTGGAGATCCAACACCAAGTAGGGAAGATATTAATGTTACAACTCGGTTGGTTGAGTCAGGTAATATTTTGGGGATTAAAGTTTTAGACCATATAGTAATAGGAGATAAGAAGTTTGTGAGTTTAAAAGAAAGAAATCTGATATAGATGTGATTAAGGAGGATATTTAATGGGTTTATTTGATGGAGTATTTGGAGGATTTACGAAGAATATGGGTGTTGACTTAGGTACTGCTAACACTTTAGTATATATTAAAGGCAAGGGGATTGTTGCAAGAGAACCATCTGTTGTAGCCATACAGAGCCAAACTAAAGAGGTATTGGCAGTAGGAGAAGAAGCAAAAAAAATGATAGGTAGGACACCAGGGAATATAGTTGCAATAAGGCCACTTAAGGATGGTGTAATTGCAGATTTTGATGTTACTAAAAGTATGTTGAAATATTTTATAAGAAAAGCATCTAATGGAAAATCACTTTTTCAACCAAGAGTTGTAGTATGTGTGCCATCAGGTGTAACGGAAGTTGAAAAGAGAGCAGTTGAAGAAGCTAGTATTCACGCAGGAGCTAGAGAGGCCTATTTAATAGAAGAACCTATGGCGGCAGCTATAGGGG
>CAZRYA010000036.1:0-5908 GCA_964604235.1 uncultured Tissierellaceae bacterium
TTTTTCTTTAGAATAATCATAGTCTCTACTAGGATTATAGGCTATTCTCTCCCTTTCCTTTTCCGTTATTGGATTAGGCTGAGGTATGGCTGATAGTAGGGCCTTAGTATAGGGATGGATTGGGTTTTTATATAGGTCATCTCCGCTGGCTACCTCCACTAAATTCCCATAATACATAACCCCTATCCTATCTGAAAAATATTTTACAACTGATAGGTCATGAGCTATAAATAAAATAGCTACATCTAGTTCTGTCTTTAAATCATTTAGTAGGTTGATTACTTGGGCCTGAATACAAACATCTAAAGCTGATACAGGTTCATCTGCTATAATTAATTTTGGGTTTATTATTGCTGCTCTAGCAACGCCTATCCTCTGCCTCTGGCCCCCTGAAAACTCATGGGGATATCTAGAAGCATGTTCTTCTGTAAGACCTACTTTTTTCAGTATATTTAATACCAATTTCCTTATAGATGCCTTGTCAGTAATCCCCCTTACCTTTAAACCTTCACCTATTATCTCCTCAACTGTCATTCTTGGATTAAGAGAATCTATAGGGTCTTGAAAAATCATGGCTATATTATTCGTAATATATTTTCTCAAATCCCTAGTCATATTTCCTGTTATCTCTCTTCCATCAAATGTAACCTTGCCTGAGCTTGGCTCATATAACCTTATAATTGTCCTTCCAGTAGTCGTTTTACCACATCCCGATTCACCTACAAGACCAAATGTCTCGCCAGGTCTTATTCCAAAACTCACTCCATCTACAGCCTTAACTATTGGAAACTAAGTAGTCATATTTACAAAATGGACATTTTGGATAATCCATATCATGCTTCCTTCCACAATTAGGACATTTAATTTGATCTATGTGGTCTTCTTCCAATGTATTATGGCTAAAAAACTCTAACTTATTACAAGCACTACACTGGTAAATCTCCACTTCTAGCCCACCTGATAAGTAATTTGAAACTTGACCTAATATGACTCCCATCTTGCCCAATTGAATGTAGTCCCTAGCTATAAAATTCATTTCTTTTCCACACCTTAAACATTTTAAAAGCTCATCCATAAAATTACCTCCTATTTTTTATTTAAGCCATACATTTTCTCCTATCTAAAAAGCACCACTAATCCAATTCCCTATGCAAATATTGCCTATAACTTCCTAATAGGGTGTCTAGTTTTCCAAGTGTTAACTTAAGCCTAACTTTTATGAAATTCTGGTGACTAAAGTTTGAATCTACTTGGGTCTACACATAAACAATCTATACTTACAGAATCTAAGTATTTAGAAACTACAAGCCCCTTCGACATTCTTTATTAGCATCTTATATAAAGTAAGATAGAGCTTCATAGACTATAATATAGCAAGTATTATGGTATTGTAAGCTTTTTTGTATATATTCTCTTTTTATTTTTCCATTACAAACTCTTATAAACTAATAAAACTTAACTTACCTAAACCTCCCCTATCTTAAGTCCAATAGTTTTTGTCTATTAAGGATATCGTACCCTTTACCTAAACTCTTCTCTAAAATTCCCTCTTCCCTAAAATCTTTCATCACCTGTAAAACATGCCTGTAACTTACATTTAAATATTCTGATGCATCTATATGTGAAATCTGATAGGTATCATTGTTTTCATAGTCTAAGATAAATCCAGCCAACCTATTAGTAAGTGAATAATTTAAACCCTCACTCATCCTATAGGTCCTTGCCAATAACTTATTAGAAATATATGAGGCAAAGTAAAGAGAAACTTCTGGAATTTCTTTGCACAAAGACTTTAGCAAAGCTAATTCAATTTCAATGCAGCTCATATCCTCTAAAACTTTATTTTCTTTTATATAGGCTTCATAAGAAAAAATAGATAATTCCCCCAGCCAGTCACTAGCAACTACAAAGTCTAAAATAGACCTCCTTCCATTATTATGATCTATATATATTTTTCCCATTCCAGATAAAATTAAATAACAATGGGTTATTTCACTATTTACCCTATATATCTTACTTCCTTTAGGAAATTTTTTTACGATTCCATTCTTCACTATTATATCTGGTATTTCAACTCCTGATTCCATCCTAATCCTCCTCTTAATAAGATACTTTTAATTATTCCAAATATTGTTCATCTTGTCTTTGAAACAGATACCTTAAAATTTCTACATTTTTATCTACCCTTACATTATCATTCAGAGGGTCTTCTTTAGATAAATCATAGCCACAGGGCTCTGTTATAAAAATTCCCTCTCCATTGGAATAAGATAATAGGTCCGCCTGATATGACTTAGATGTATTCACGGGAATTCTACCTGATATATTTGTAAAATCTACTAGAGCATCAATACTATTTATACTAGCTCTCATTTTTTCTAAATCTCCAATGGCCCTTCCACAATATTCATTTGGAACCTGTAAGGTGTACTTAAAATAGGGTTCTAATACTTGAGTTTCACTATTATTTAAAGCCTGCCAAAATACATAGGGTGCTAGATTTCTAAAATCAGAAGGAGTACTGACAGGACTAGAATACTCTCCATGTATAAAAACCACCTTTAAATCTGTAAGTTCCCATCCCAATAAACCTTCCTTACATGCATTTTCTACCCCATCCCTTACAGCCATTTGAAATGGCCTCTGTAAGTATCCATAGGATATATTGGTCTCATAAACCAAGCCACTACCTATTGGTAAGGGCTCTATGGATAAACCAATAGTAGCCCAATATGGATTTGGCCCAGGTCCCATATAGATAGTAGCTTCAGACCTTTTCTTTGGCCTTTCCTTATATATGGTTTTTATTTGTCCAAACTCAATCTCTATTCCATACCTATTTTTTAATACAGCTTCCACTACCTCCATTTCTACTTGTCCAAATATTTTTAATACAATCTCTCCAGTAGAATCCATTATTTCATAATCTAAAAATGGATCTTCTTCTGTTAATTCCATTAAAGCATCTATTAGCTTACTTCTTTCTCCCCCTATAGATGGGCTTACTGATACTTTCAGGGCTGGTTTTGCCATATCTATATTAACTCCAAGCTTAGGTTTATCCCCAATTTAGGTCTAATAGACTTGAATAAAACTTTTCCCTAAAATTTATATCTTCATCTATATTTACTATTTCAAAACTTCCTTCATTTATTTTCAATTTCTCCATTAAAATAAAATTAGGGCTTAATTTACTAGATAGGTCTTTATAGAGTTTTTCTATATGAACCCCATCCCTATCTATTTTATTTACAAATATTATTGTAGGAATTCTTAGCCTAAGCAAAGTATCAAAAATTATTTTTGTTTGTAGTTGAACTCCTTCTTTAGCTGATATTACAAGGACTGCACCATCTAATATCCTTAGACTCCTTTCTACTTCTGCTATAAAGTCCATATGACCTGCGTATCAATTACATTTACCTTTACGCCCTTATAATTAAAAGAAATAGTTGAAGACTTTATAGTTATTCCCCTATCCTTCTCTAAATCCATTGAATCTGTTACTGTAGTTCCATCATCCACCCTACCTAGCTTATCTATTACTCCACTTTCATACAATAATCCTTCTGTTACTGTTGTCTTTCCTGCATCAACATGGGCTAAAATTCCTACATTTATAATTTTCATCATATACCTCCAAATTTATATAAAAAACCCCTGTGAAAAATATCCTCTTCACAGGGGTGGTGATTTTTATAATTAGTAAACCTGAATATAACATGACTAAGACCATAAAAATATAGACCTATGCCTCTTGCTATAGAAAAATGTAATAATCCAGTTTAAATCTTGTGAGAATATTTTTAAATAAAGGTACACTAAGTAACCATGCAAAACCTATATTTTACATGGATAAAGTACCTATTCTATTTTCTTAATAGTTATCTAAAAATATTCTTCCTCATATGATAAAACTCCTTTAGCACATATATTTGTCCTTATAATATTCTCTATAGGACTATTTGCCAAGTAAACCATCCTAGAATTTATTATATTTAAATGATAAATCATTTAATTCATCCATAAGTTTTTTATTGTCAATCCCTAATTTTTCTTATCCCTTCTTGCCCTCTTATTACATATAATTATTTATAAGCAAAAGCCCTATGAATTAACATGTTAATTCATAGGGCTTTTAAAATAGACTATTGTAAAAATTTCAGTTTAATATTTCCTAATATAAGATATCCTTATACATTTCATACTTTTCCGTTTGGGCCTTTGCATAAGGACAAAGGGGTATTATCTTCTTGCCTTCTGTTCTCGCCCAGCCTACAAGTTCATCTAATAGTAATCTACCTACTCCTTGGCCTTTTAATTCCTCTGAAACGTAGGTGTGGTCTATTATAAGCTTATCTTCTCCAGAAAGGACATAGGTCATTTCTGCCAAAAAATCTTCTTCAGACTTACCTACATAAAAACTAGTTTTTCCTCGTTTTACCTCCAACATGAAATCCCCTCCCAATATTTACTAGCTTTGAAATCTCAATAACTCTTATCCTATTTTACTAGTTTAACCCTGCTTGAAACATCTTCCCTATCCTTATCATCTGGATGTGAACCAATACCTCCAAATGGCATTTGGGCATTTAAAATATAAGTTTCTGGCAAGTCAAACATTTCTCTAACCATTTTATCTATAATTGGATTGTAATGTTGAAGTGACGCTCCAACTCCTAGCTCTTTTAATCCACTCCATATACTAATTTGCAACATAGCTGATGCCTGAATTGCCCACTCTGGGAACTTATCTGCATATAAATCAAACTGGCTTTGCAGACCTTTAACGACCTCATTATCATAGAAATAAAGGACTGTTCCATAAGCATTTTTAAAGCTATCTATCTTTTCTCTTGCAACTTTTCCTTCAAATACATCGTATATATTATCCCATAACTCATTTTGTTTTTCCCCTGTTACAACTACCAGTCTTGAACTTTTCATATTAAAAGCATCTGGTACTAATTCTGTTGCCTGATTTATTAAGGCAAGTATTTCTCTTTCTTCTACAGGAATATTTTTATTAAGATCATAATATGATCTCCTTCCTTTTAATGAATCTAAAATTTTCATAAACAATCACCCTCCATTTATTAAGCCATCATTATTTCCTATTTAAGGATATTATCTATAAGACAATATCTCTAATTAGTTATAGTTTACTCTAGTTAGAGGTATTTGTCAAATGTTTTATTAAAAACAAATCCAATATTTTTTTCTTTTATTTCCCCCTTATTATTTTAAGCAAATTTCCTAGACTTGAGTATAAGGGTAGAGTTTAAATTAGACTTTTTAATCTTCCTATTCCAAGGAGTTATACTAGCCATCCACTTCACTGTAGGTAATTACTCTGGTTTCATTTAGTAGTTTATCAAAGTCATAAGGCATATTAGGACAAGTAAACCTGGCTTTAGCTTCTTCCAAATTCCTCCTACAATTTCACATTGGTCAAAACATTCTATCTGAAAAATACAATATTTTATACCACATCTGCCTTTAAATTGGTCTATGGACTTTATATCTTTTAAGAAGCTCTCTGAGCCAATATCTTTTTCCAAGTGTTTATCTTTGGTTAGACTATAAATATAATAGTATGGATCCTTAAAATATCTTTCATATATCTCTTCTATTCCTCTCAAACTTCTACCCCCTATATATAACTCTTTACAAGCTTAAATCTTATAGATTTTTAAAATACTATTATTTTATTCAATAGGAATTGATAAATAATCTATATAAAAGGACTAGGGGCTTATGTATCCCCTAGTCCTTTTATATAGATTTTATTCAACAAAATAGCCTATAGATTTCTATTTCTTAATGATGTCAATAGGCTAAAGATGGCCACAAGGCCCCCTACTACTAGTAAAAGACTCACTATCTTTTTCATTTAACCATCCCCCTC